>JADGPN010000164.1 GCA_017882465.1 Solirubrobacteraceae bacterium | reverse complement strand
CGACCCCTTCCTTACCATGGAAGTGCTCTACCAGCTGAGCTAAGAGGGCGTTGGCGTGAGCGTATCGCTTCGCCGCCGGGGCTGGTCGCCTGTCAGTAGGAGCCCTGGAGCAGCGACATCATCTGCGGGGCAGAGCTGGGACCGAGCGGGGTGCCGCTGGAGTCGCAGAAGCCGATCTCGAGATGGGGCCCGGTGGAGATGCCGACGATCCCGGCGCCCACCTCGCTGACGACCTGACCGGCGCTGACGTGCGTTCCGACCGGGACCCAGTTGCCCGGGCCGGCGTGGCCGTAGTAGACGTACTGGCCGCTGTCGAGGTGCAGCACCGGCGCCGAGGGGCCGAAGCCGCCGATCCCGTGCAGGACGATCGTGCCGCTGCCCACGGCCAGCAACGGCGTGTTGCCCGGAGCGGAGATGTCGACGCCGTCGTCGAGGGACCAGGTCCCCGGGGATGAGGCGGCGCCCCTGGGCATGGGGAAAGTGAAGCCGCCGCCGGTCGAGACCTGAGAGGCCCCGACCGAGGGGCTCGGTGAGCCGGAGCCGCCGCCGGCCTGAGACGCCTGCGCGGCTTGCCCAGCCTGGGCCGCCTGGGCCGCCTGGGCTGCTTGGGCCGCCTGGGCCGCCTGTGCGGCTTCAATCTTTGAGAGCTGTCCCTGCAGCGAGGCGACCTGTCCGCGGACGCTGGCTAGCTGCCCGGCCTTGACCGACCGGAGCTGCTCCACCGCAAGCTGCTGCTGGACGAGGGTGAGGCGGGTCTGGGCGAGGGTGTTGCGCTGCTTGAGCATCGCCTCGGTGAGCGCCTGCTGGCGCGCCTCGAGCGAGCCGAGGCGAGTCGCCTCGGACGCCACCTGGCGGCGCGCGGAGCGGACCCGAGCGACGATCTGGGCGTCCTGCTTCTGAATCCGGCTGGCAAACGACACGCGCTCGAGCAGATCCGTGAAACCACGGGCCTCGAGCACCACGCTGATCAGGTCAGGACGATCGGTCTCATAGCTGTTCACGAGCTGCGCGGAGAGGACGCTCTCCGCCCGCGCTTCGAAGGCCTCGAGCGCAGTCAGTCGTGTCCGGGCGCTCGAGAGCTGGCTCTGGAGGCGCAGCAGCTCGGCGCGCTTGGCGTCGAGGCCGGCCTGGATCGAGGCCAGCCGCGCTTGCAGGGGGCCGATGGTGGCCTGCAGCTGCGCGATCTTGCCCGAGGCGGCGCTGACGGCCCCTGATAGACCCGAGATCTGGCTCTGACCGGCGGCGATCTGCTGCTGGAGCTTGCCGGTGCTGGCGGCCCTCGCGGGCGTCGTCTGCGACGCCGGCAGCCCCGCCAGCGCGCACGCGAGCATCGTCGCGAAGGCGGCGATGAGGGCGCGCGGAGATGGCCTCTTGAGGCGTGACATACCGGGTGGTTCGGGGCCGCAACCGAGCTGCAACATCACGCGGCGCCCTGCTCTGCGACGGTTTCGACGCCCGCCCACCTTACAAGGCCGGGCCGCGAAGAGGCTCGCCGGTGAGCGCCTGCAGGGAATCCTGCGTGGGCAGGAAAGGCCGCCGCGACGGCGATGCCGAGGCGGGTCGATCGAGGACGTCAGAACCGCGTCAGGACCGGGAGACGCGCCGCACGTGCATCTGGCGCGGGGCGCCGTCCGCGCGCAGCCGCTTGGCCCGCCCCGTCCTCAGCTGCTCCAGGTCGAGCAGCTCAACCGCGGCGTCGGAGACCAGGACGTGGTCGGCTTTGGCCGCGTCCGCGACCCGAGCGGCGATGTTGACATCGACGCCCAGGTAGTCGCCGCCCAGCTTCCGGGGGCGCCCCCAGTGCACGCCGGCCCGCATCCGCGGGCGGAAGCCGGCGACCTCGACCTGCCCCAGCGCCTCCTGAGCGTCGAGAGCCGCCTCGACCGCGTCCTGAGCGGTCACGAAGGTGGCCATCACGCCGTCCCCGAGGCGCTTCACGATCTGGCCGCGGTTGGCCGCGATCGCGCCCTCCTCGGCGGTCCCGACGGCCCTCAGCAACGCGAGTGCTGCGGCGTCGCCGGCCTCGAGCGCCCACGAGGAGAACCCGACCAGGTCCGTGAACAGCAGCGCCAGCTCCTGCTCGCCCCGGCCGCGGCCGAATGCCTCCGACATCGATTGCCACAGCTGCAGGCCGGCCAGCCCGAGCTCCTGCACAAAGCTATCACGCTCCGGTTGCAGCGCGGTGACGCCACGGGCAATGGCCTGCACCACCGCCGGGCCGGCGGTCGAGAGCGGGTCGCCGAAGTTCTTGTCGCCGGGCAGCCGGCGCCGGAGTCGGCGCGCCGCGACCAGGAAGGCCGGCTGCGTGTCCAGGCGAGCGGCGGCCTCGCGCACGCGGGCGATCCGAGTCTCACGCGCCCCACGACCGCCTGCCACCGGGAGCTCGTGCTCGTCGGTCTCCATTCCGCTGGCGAGAATAGTGGCAACCAATGGCGGGACCAGGATTCGAACCTGGGAAGGCGTAGCCATCTGATTTACAGTCAGACCCCTTTGACCGCTCGGGAATCCCGCCAGGGCGCGTGGAGTGTAGCGATGGTGATTCGGCGGACGGGGCGGCGCGACTCCTAGGAAGCGTCGCGCAAACGCTGCGCCTCGGGCAGCGCCTCGAGCTTCTTGAGCGTGTGATTCTCGATCTGGCGGATTCGCTCACGGGTGACGTTGAACGCCCGTCCCACCTCCTCGAGCGTGTACGGTCGCTCACCGGCGAGGCCGAAGCGCATCTCGATCACCTCGCGCTCACGCTCGGGGAGAGCGGCCAGCGCCCGGCGCAGGTTCTCACGGCGCAGGCGCTCGGACGCGAGCTCGAACGGCGACTCCGCGGTCTGATCCTCGACGAAGTCGCCGAGCTCCGATTCCTCCTCCTCGCCGATCGGCTTCTCCAGTGAGATCGGCTGCTGCGCCATGCGCATGATGTCGCGGACCTCGCGCGTCGTCGTGTCGAGCTCACGCGCGATCTCCTCCGGCGTGGGCTCGCGGCCGAGCTGCTGGACGAGCTGGCGCTCCACGTGCACGACCTTGTTGAGCTTCTCGACCATGTGCACGGGGATGCGAATCGTGCGGCCCTTGTCGGCGATCGCCCGCGTCACCGCCTGGCGGATCCACCAGGTGGCGTAGGTAGAGAACTTGTAGCCGCGCCGGTAATCGAACTTCTCCACCGCGCGGATCAGCCCCAGCGACCCCTCCTGGATCAGATCGAGGAAGGTCAGCCCGCGCCCGAGATAGCTCTTGGCGATCGAGACGACCAGGCGCAGGTTCGCCTCGATCATCTGCTGCTTGGCGCGCATGTCGCCACGCTCGATGCGACGGGCGAGCACCACCTCCTGCTCGGCGGTGAGCAGGTGCACGCGGCCGATCGAGCGCAGGTACAGGCGCAGCGAGTCGAGGCTCGGCTCCACCGTGAGATCGAGCTCGACCTTCTTGCGCTGGTCGGGGGTCGGGGCCGCCGCCCGCGCGGCGCTCGCCTCGACGCTCCCGGCCTCGGACTTGGCCGGGCGCCCGTCCGCCTCGACCACGTCGATGCCCTGCTCCTCCAGATAGGCGTGCAGCTCCTGGACCTGCTCCTTGGTCACCTCCGCCTCTTCGAGGCAGGTGGTGATCTGCTCGAACGTCAGAAAGCCACGCTCGTGGCCCTCGGCGATCAGCGGTCGAAGTTCCTCCAGCTCCGCAATCGGAGCTTCGTCACTCAACAGGACGGCTGTCTTATTGCTCACGGCCCCTGAGCTCCTCCCTGACGCACCTTGAGGTCGCCCAGCGGGGCGACTTCCTCTCTCCGCTCACTCCTCCGCGATCCCATAGGATCGCTCCGACCAGCGCGGGAGTGATACCACAATCCTGGACTTTGTCCCAGCCGAAGATCCGCGCTCGCGTCCGGCGTGATCGCCCGGCCGGGGCCGCGGTACCTCTACCCTTTGTCGGAGAGATGTCCGGCGATCGACCCTCGAGCCTCCCGCTGATCGACGTGCAGGCACGGCTGCCGAGCGTCGGAATTAGCCTGTCGCGGGTGGGCGTGACCGGGGTCGAGAAGGTGATCCGGCTGCGCCAGAACGGGTCCGAGCAGCTGTTCTCCGCCCGCTTCGAATGCGTGGTCGACCTCGGCCCGAGCCAGAAGGGCGCGCACATGTCGCGCTTCGAGGAGGTCGTCAACGATGCGATCGGCGAGGTTGTCCTCGGCGAGTCGAGCTTCAAGGCCGAGACCCTGGCACAGCACATCGCCGAGCTGGTCCGTGAGCGCCAGGGCGCCCGGCGCGCCGAGGTCAGCATGGAGGCGCGCTTCCCAGAGCACAAGCCCGCGCCGGTGTCGGGCATCCAGACGCAGGAGCTGTACACGCTCCACGGCTCGGCCGCCTCATCCGACCTCGGCACCCGCCGTCTGATCGGGGTCACCGCTCAGGGCATGACCGCGTGCCCGTGCGCCCAGGAGCTGGTCGGCGTCACGGCGTGCGAGCGGCTCGAGGGCGAGGGGTTCAGTGCGGACGAGATCGAGCGGATCCTCGACGCGGTGCCGGTGGCGACGCACAATCAGCGCGGACTCGGGACGTTGCAGATCGGCTGCACGGAGCTGTGCGACGACGAGATCGACGCCGCGAGCCTGCTCGAGATCGTCGAGGACTCGATGTCATCCGAGATCTACGAGCTGATGAAGCGCTCAGACGAGGCGCACGTCGTCGAGAAGGCGCACCGCCGCCCACGATTCGTCGAGGACTGCGTGCGCGAGGTGATCCGCAGGGTGGTGGACGCGTTCCCGGGTCTCGACGACCGGGCATTCGTCTCCGCCCGGCAGGTGAACCTCGAGACGATCCATCAGCACAACGTGGTCGCCGAGCGGTTCGGGACCCTGGGCGAGATCCGGCATGAGCTCAGCACCGGCGAGCCCACTCCGGTGCACACCAGCCTCCGCGCCTGGCTCGACGCCTCGGCCTAGATTTCGGCGCCGCCAGGGTCCCGGGGAGCGAGCTCAGCCGCGATCATCAGCAGCTTGTCGGCAATCGGATCCATCATCTTGCCGAACGTGGTCACCCAGTTGCGCGACCTGGCCAGGTAGCCGTCGATCGCGTCGGTCAGCGACGCGACGGCGAACACCACCGCCACCAGAAGGTCGCCCCCGCTGGTCTTCTCCAGCAGCGCCACGACCAGCACCGGAACCAGCAGGATCCGGGATCACCGTGAGCACGTTGGGTACGTTCCGCGGAACCATCGCGTCGATAACGCTACGCGGAACGTTCGTCATGATTACGGGGGTGCGTGCAATCGTCCTGGAGCGACAGGGAGAGCCACTGGCCCCGGCGGCGCTGCCGGATCCCGTGCCCGGTCCCGGCCAGCTGCTGCTCCGGGTGCGCGCCTGCGCCGTGTGCCGAACCGACCTGCACCTGCGCGACGGCGAGATCGCCGCGACGAAGCTTCCGGTAGTGCTCGGACACCAGATCGTGGGCATGACCGAGGACGGCCGGCGGGTCGGCGTCCCGTGGCTCGGCTGGACCGACGGCGAATGCCGGTACTGCCGCAGCGGGCGAGAGAACTTGTGCGAGCGAGCGGTGTTCACCGGTCGCGACATCGACGGTGGATTCGCCGAGCTGACCGTGGCGCACGAGCGCTTCTGCTTCGCCCTTCCCGAGGGCCTCTCCGACGAGCAGGCGGCCCCACTGCTGTGCGGCGGGCTGATCGGATACCGGGCCCTGAGGATGACCGGCAACGGCGAGCGGCTGGGCCTGTACGGATTCGGATCGGCGGCGCACATGATCTGCCAGGTGGCGGCGTTCGAGGGCCGCCGCGTGTTCGCCTTCACCCGTGCCGGCGATCAGCGCACGCAGAACTTCGCGCGCTCGCTCGGCGCCGAATGGGCCGGCGACAGCGGCACCGCTCCGCCGGAGGAGCTGGACGCCGCGATCATTTTCGCGCCTGTGGGCGAGCTCGTCCCCGCCGCGCTCAAGGTGCTGGCCCGCGGTGGCGTGGTCGTGTGCGCCGGGATCCACATGAGTGACATCCCCTCCTTCCCCTATGCCGATCTGTGGCTCGAGCGGAGCATCCGCTCGGTCGCCAACCTGACCCGCAAGGACGGCGAGGAGCTGCTGGCGCTCGCGCCGCGGGTGCCCGTTCGCATGTCGGTGACCACGTACCCGCTCGAGCGGACCGAGGACGCGATCGCCGATCTACGCGCCGGGCGTTTCGAGGGGACCGCCGTCGTCATCCCCTAAGACAGGCGAGCGGAGGCCGCCGGTCGCTATCGCGTAGGGTTCAGGCATGCCTCTGGTTCCCATGGTCATCGAGCGCACCGCCCGCGGCGAGCGCGAGTTCGACATCTTCAGCCGGCTGCTCAATGAGCGGATCATCTTTCTCGGAACGCCGATCGACGACACGGTCGCGAACCTGATCGTCGCCCAGCTCCTGCACCTCGAGTCCCAGGACCCGGACAAGGAGATCTCGATCTACATCAACAGCCCCGGTGGATCGATCTACTCCGGGCTGGCGATCTACGACACGATGCAGTTCATCAAGCCGGCGATCCAGACGATCTGCATCGGCGTCGCCATGTCGATGGGATCGCTGCTGCTGACCGCCGGCGCACATGGCAAGCGCTTCTCGCTGCCCAACAGCCGGATCCTGATCCACCAGCCCTCGGCGGGGTTCGAGGGACAGTCGAGCGACATCGAGATCCACGCCCGCGAGATCCTCAAGGTCCGCGCGCGGATCGACGAGATCTACGCGCACCACACCGGGCAGTCGGTGGAGCAGGTCCATACCGACATGGAGCGCGACCGCTTCTTCAAGGCCGACGAGGCCGTCACGTACGGCATGATCGACCGCGTGATCGAACACCACTAGCAGCAGGGAGGTAGAGCCATGGCGATGGCCGAGCGAAGCGCGACCACGAGCTGGGAGGGCGACTTGGCCCACGGCAACGGAGTTCTCAGCGGAGCCAGCGGCGCGCTCGGGGATCTTCCCGTCACGTGGGCCTCACGGACCGAGCGTTCGGATGGCAAGACCAGCCCGGAAGAGCTGATCGCCGCCGCCCACTCGTCGTGCTTCTCGATGGCGTTCTCGAACACGCTCTCCACGGGCGGCCACGCTCCGGAGCGACTCGAGGTGACCGCCAACGTCACGCTCGACATGGTCGACGGCGCGCCGACGGTCACCACCTCGGAGCTCACCGTCACGGGCCGCGTGCCAGGCATCGATCAGGCTGCGTTCGAGCAGGCCGCCGCAGAGGCCGCCAAGGGCTGCCCGATCTCCCGCGCGCTGGCCGGCGTGGAGATCAGCGTCTCAGCGACGCTCGAGAGCTGACGTCACGGCCGCCGGCGCTCACCGGGTCCCGGTGGGCTTCTCTATCTCCCGGGCTTCGCCGAGTACGAACCGCCCGACGGGGCGCCGGGCGAGCGGCTGGTTGCGCCGAGGAACATGGCGGCGTACGTGCTGACTACCTGTGCCACGGTGGCCGAGGCAGTCGCCGCCATCGAGTCGGTGGTCGTGTGGGCGGCGCCGATTCCGGTGATCGGCGTCCCGCTGTTCCACCTAGTTCTGCACGATGGCAGCGGCGCCGCCGCCGTCGTCGAATGGCTCGGCGGAACGCGACAGGTGTACGAGAATCCGATCGGCGTGGCTACCAACAGCCCACCATTCGACTGGCACCTGATCAACCTGCGCAACTACGTCAACCAGACGCCGACGGACGTGTCCCCGGTCACCGTCGAGGACACCGCGTTGACCCCGATCGGCCAGGGCTCTGGCATGCTCGGCCTCCCGGGCGATTTCACCCCGCCGTCGAGATTCGTGCGGGCGCTCGCGTTTGCCGCCACAGCCCGTCGGCCGGCGACGGCCGCGACGGGCGCGGGCACCGTCATGCACCTGCTCAGCAGCTTCGACATCACGAACGGCGTGATCCGGGACCCGGCGCCCGAGGGTGTCACCGCCGCGCAGGCAGAAGGCCTCGGCGATTACGCCGGCTTCGCGTCGGTCGCCGAGCTGTCCGACTCGCCGGCCTACACCGAGCGCACCTACGATCACTCGGGGCAGAGGCGCGTGTGTCTCGCCGACATCGAGCTCTCCTCGGGGCCGGCCCGGCTCGGGGTCGACCTGGGCGCACTCGATCGTCCCGGGCCCACCGACGCCGATCACGTTCTGATCTCAGCCACTCCGGAGCGCCGGCGCGGCCCCCGTCACGCCACGGCGTGCTCGATGGCCCCCAGGCCCTCGATCTCGATCCGCACGACATCGCCCGAGGACAGGAAACGGGGCGGGTCCATCGCCATGCCGACGCCGCTCGGCGTGCCGGTGAGGATCAGGTCCCCGGGCATCAGTGCGCACGTCTGCGAGATGAAGTCGACCAGCTCCTGGCAGCCGAAGATCAGGTCCGAGGTGCGCGAGTCCTGGCGCAGCTCGCCGTTGACCCAGGTCTGCAGGCGCAGGTCCTCGGGCGCCGGAACCTCGTCGGCGGTGGTGATCCAGGGGCCGTAGGGGCAAAACGTGTCGGCGCCCTTGGCCCGCGTCCATTGCGGCTCTCGCCCCTGGAGATCCCGTGCGCTGATGTCATCGGCCACGCAGTAGCCGCCGATTGCGCCGGATGCTCCGATCACGATCGTCAGCTCGCCCTCGTAGTCGAGCCGGCGCACGATCTCCGGACACCGGATCGGGCCACCGGGAGGCGCCACCGAGCCGCGGACCTTGACGAACACGATCGGCACTGTGGGCTGCTCGCGGCCGGTCTCGGCGACGTGCGCCGCGTAGTTGAGGCCGATCCCGTAGATCGCGCCCGGCGCCGGGACCGGCGCCAGCAGCTCGACCTCCGACAGGGGCCAGTCCTCGCCGCGCGCCGGCGAGACGACGCGGCCCGCGAGCACGTCGAGGACGCTGACGCCGACATCGAATGCGACCGCTCGGTCCGCGAGCACCTCACCGGCGATCGGGTCGCTGCGGCCGGGGGCGCGAAACGTCGTCAGCTGCACGCCCGGCAGCCTATCGGCGCAAGGCAAGTGTCGGGAGTCGGAAGTCCGTCGGCATTCGAGCGCT
>JADGPN010000717.1 GCA_017882465.1 Solirubrobacteraceae bacterium | reverse complement strand
TCGGCGAGCAACTGTCCGGCGGCTACTACTTCGAGCCGACGGTGCTGAAGGGCCATAACAAGATGCGGGTGTTCCAGGAGGAGATCTTCGGGCCGGTGCTCGCGGTGACGACGTTCCGTGATGAGCAGGAGGCGCTGGAGATCGCCAACGACACGCTGTACGGGCTCGGTGCCGGCGTTTGGACCCGTGACGGCAGCCGCGCGTTCCGGATGGGCCGCGCGATCAAAGCCGGTCGTGTGTGGACCAACTGTTTCCACCAGTACCCGGCGCACGCGGCGTTCGGCGGCTACAAGAGCTCCGGTGTCGGCCGTGAGAACCACCGGATGATGCTCGAGCACTACTCGCAGACGAAGTGCCTGCTGGTCAGCTACGACCAGAACCCGATGGGGTTCTTTTGAGCATCACGGCTTCGGTTGAAGTGACCCCGGCGGCGCTCGAGGTGATCGAGCGTCTCCGGGCCGGTCACGGGCCGCTGGCGTTCTTCCAGTCCGGCGGCTGCTGCGACGGCACCTCCCCGCTGTGCTTCAAGGACGGCGAACTGCCCCCCGGACCCCATGACCTGCAGCTCGGCGAGATCGGCGGCGCACCGTTCTACATCGACTCAGACCAATACGAGCGGTGGGGCCGGCCCCAATTCCTGATCGACGTCGCGCCCGGCGCCGCCATGGGCTTCTCGCTCGAGGGACTGGAAGGTGTTCATTTCATTTCCCGGGCACCCGCTGATCGTCTTGCTTGCGACGCGCCGCTCGCCGCGTCGCCCAACTCGCCCTAGTCGCAGACCGGTTCGCAAAGAATCCAGGGCGCGCGCTCGGCGTGGTCCGACGACCGTTGAACCCCACTCGATGGCCAGCGTTTATGCGATCGTGACAATCGACGGTTGGCCGCCAAATCGAAGCGGTAGTGGGCTCGAACGTCGAACGGGTGCCCGCTTCCGGATGACGTGCAGCAGCGAGCCGCTCCCCCCCAACTACTGCTCCGTCGTCAATGCAATCACGTCGCACCGAGCGCCCCGCGCCTCCTCTTGGTGCTTTGCGAGCACGCCGAGCATCGTCGCTGAGCAGCGCGAGCGTACCCGCGCAGACGCGAGAGCAGGTCTCGCGCTCCGCATGGCGAGAGACTCGCAACTCGCCGTGGCTGTCCGTCAAACAGTGAAGATGAGATCAGGCGTTTTGGCCTGAGGTCTGACTTACCGTCAAACTGACCCCGACTGGTGTCTTGCTGGGACCTGTCGGCCTCGGGTCCGGCGCCGCCGATCGCCCATACGGGCGGTCGGGTCGGGCGGCGTGACCTCATAGGAACCTGATCAAGATGCCTCGTCACTGTTCTGTCCGCCCTTCCCGACCAGGCCGCCCTCTCCAGGCAGGAAGGACAGCCATGCACAGCATGACGCAGAACGACGCGCTCGTTGTTGGCGGCGTTGACGCGCACGCCGACGCCCATCACGTGGCCGTGCTCGATCAACGCGGAGCGCTGCTCTCGACCAAGAGCTTCCCCACGACGACACCGGGCTACCGCCAGTTGCTCGACTGGCTGAGCAGTCACGGGAAGATCGACGTCGTCGCGGTCGAATCGACCGGCTCCTATGCAGCGGCGCTCGTGCGCTACCTACGCGAACACGACATCACGGTGGTCGAGGTCAACCAGCCCCACGCGCACACCCGCCGTCGTGTCGGCAAGAGCGACCCGATCGACGCCGAGATGGCCGCCCGGCTGTTCCTCGCCGGCAAGGCCAAGGCGGTCCCGAAGCAGACCGACGGCATCGTCGAGTCGATCCGGCTGCTGCGCGTCGCTCGCAACAGCGCCGTGAAGTCGCGCAGCGCCGCGCTGGTCCAGGTCCGCGACCTGATCATCACCGCTCCGCAGGAGCTCCGTGATCAGCTCTCCTGCCGCAAGACGCTCCGCGGCAAGGTCACTGTCTGCGCGCGACTACGGCCGGCGGCCCGCAAGCTCCACTCCCCGTCCCCAGCCGCGAAGTTCGCGCTTCGCTCGATCGCTCAACGGATCGAAGCGCTCGACCAGGAGATCAAGGCGCTGGACCGCGAACTCGAGCAGCTCGTTACGACTGCAGCCCCGCGCACCGTCCAGCTGCTCGGCATCTCGACCGGCCACGCCGGCCAGCTACTCGTCACCGCCGGACAGAACATCGACCGCCTCCACGGTGAGAGCTCATTCTCGATGCTGTGCGGCGCGAGTCCGATCCCTGCCTCATCCGGCAAGACCACCCGCCACCGGCTCAACTACGGCGGCGACCGCCAAGCCAACCGCGCGCTTCACCTCATCGCCGTCTGCCGGCTGCGCTACTGCGAACGCACCCGCGCATACGTCAAGCGCCGAACCGCAGAAGGCAAGACCCAGCGCGAAATCATGCGCTGCCTCAAGCGCTACATCGCACGCGAGGTCTTCAACTCCCTCCGCGCGGACCTCGCCGACGCCGCGCAGCCGCGACCGGCGGTCTCGACCACCATCATGTGCGGCAACCCCGGCTTTGGGATCAACCGAACCCGCGCTTGACATCTATAGGAACGTCCCGACGAACCGTCGTTGGCGCTTGCGGACGATCTTCGGCGTAAAACTCCCGTCCCGATCACGGGGAGCGTCGATCGCGACCTTCCCGTGCTCGCAGAT
>JADGPN010000716.1 GCA_017882465.1 Solirubrobacteraceae bacterium | reverse complement strand
CGATCTCCACGATCACCCACACCACGATCGCGGCGGCGAGCGCGATCGGCGTCCGGTCGCGCCGCAGGGCGGCGAGGCCCACCCCGAGCAGCGCCGCGAGCTCCAGGGGCCAGTGGTGCAGGTCGACGAAGCGGTGGATGACCGCCGTGATGCGGTTACCGGAGGGCGCGCGCCCGGACCCGTTGGCGTTGTCGGCGGCGACGAACCACGAGCGCGAAGTGAGCGCCGGGATTCCGAACCACAGCAGCGCCATCACGATGACGCCAATCACCAGCAGCAGGCGGGTGTGCGGACGCTCGCGCCAGAGCCAGATCGTGTAAAGCCCCAGAAACGGCCACACCTCGGGCCGGCCGAGGGCGGCAAGCGAGCCCAGCACGAACGCGGCCCGCGGGCGATCGTCAAGATGGCAGTCGATGGCCGCCAGGCAGAAGGTGACGATCATCGGATCCGACTGCGAGCTGAGAATGTAATGGAAGTAGCTGGCCCCATTTTCGTCGCGCAGGCCGAGCAGGGCCACACCGGCGAAGGCCCCCGCCACCCAGGGCGCCCAGCGCCGCGCGGGCGAGTCGCCGGTGAGCTTGTAGGCGATCCGGCCGGCGAACACGACCCCGGCCAGCGAGATCGCCGCCGAGGTGATCATCCACAGGCGCATCTCGTAGTGACCGGCGAACGCGAACACGGTCGTGAACAGGTAGGGCAGCGGCTTCCATGAGGGGGCGGCGTTCGTGTCGAGGTTGCCGGCCCGAGTCTGGTGGCCCCATGAGAGCCAGCCGTAGGGATCGAACCCCGGACGCGTCCCTGCCCACAGCACGAGCAGGATCGACAGCAGGAGAATGGCCACCGCGACCGTCCACCACGGATGGCGCCGCGCGAAGCGGCGCAGCGTCCACAGCTCAGGGTCGGGCGGGGATGGCGCCGTCGCGCGCGACGGGTGCGGTGGCGGCGCCTGCACCGTGTCTAGCGTGCTCTCGGACACGAGGAGGCGCCGACCGTAGCACGCACGCCGACGCTGCCCCGGCGAGCAATAGAATGCACAACAGTCGTTGGACCGCCACCACCCCCCCATTATGGCCCCTGGGACGAAGCGGTCAAGGGTCAAGCCTGAGGCTGTAGGGAGTACATGATGTGGCCGCTCCCGAGAGCAAGTGATCTGTCCGCTTCTACTTGTGCGGCCGTGGGGACCCGACAGCGGAGCTGGAGGCTCCATGTCGTATCCACAGGCCGCGTGGGAGCGGGCGATGACCGTGCAAGAGGTGCTGTTGAAAGCGCTCAGCGGAGAGATTCATTGGTTCCGGGCGGCGGACATTCTGGGGATCTCGGCCCGAGCCTTACGGCGCTGGCGCGAGCGCTATGAGACCCATGGGTATGTCGGCTTGGTGGACAAGCGCCGGCACAGCCCCTCGGTGCGGCGCGTGGCGGCGCCCGAGGTCGAGCGGCTGCTCCGGCTGTATCGCGAGCGGTATGGCGGGTTCAATGTCCGCCACTTCCACGAGATTGCCCGACGGGAGCACGGGGTGACGGTGTCGTACAGCTTCCTGAAAGACGCGCTGCAAGCGGCCGGGTTGGTGAAGAAGCATCGGCCGCGGGGCCGGCATCGGCGCCGGCGCGAGCCCCGGGCCTGCGTCGGCGAGTTGCTGCACATCGACGGCAGCACCCACGCCTGGTTCGCGCTGGCCCCGGAGGCCCGGGCCACGCTGATCGCGCTCCCCGATGACGCGACGAGCGAAGTGCTGTACGCGCAGTTCTGGGAGGCGGAAAGTACGCGGGCCGTCATGACCGCGCTGGGGGAGGTGTTCACGACGTACGGGCTCCCGATGGCCCTGTACAGCGACCGCGCGCACTGGGCGTTCCACACACCGACCGCCAAGGGGCCGGTCGACAAGACGCACTTGACGCAGGTGGGCCGCGCGCTCGCCCAGCTCGGCGTCGAGCACATTCCCGCCTATTCGCCGCAGGCCCGCGGGCGGAGCGAGCGGCTGAATCGGACGTTTCAGGATCGCCTGGTCAACGAGCTGCGCGTCGCGGGGATCACGACGATCCCGGCCGCCAACGCGTATCTGCGCGACGTGTTCCTGCCGCATCACAACGCGACGTTCAGCCGGCCGCCGCGCGACCCCGAGCCGGCCTGGGTCGCCCTTGGCGAGGTCGATCTCGACCAGATGCTGTGTCACCAGGAGACGCGGACCGTGGGCCAGGACAACACGGTCACCCTCGACCGGGTCGTGCTGCAGATCGCCAAGCAGCCCGGCCGTCGCACGTGCGCGGGCCTCGAGGTGCTCGTCCGCCGACACCTGAGCGGACCGCACTCGATCTGGCGGGGGCCTCAGCGGCTCGGACTCTTCGACGCCGCGGGCCAGCCTATGGACGCTGGCGCGCCTGTGCACGGCCGACAGACCCGGCCGCGCACAAGTCGCTTGGACCGGCCGCAGAGAACGGCGGCCGGCCCACAGCGCCCACAGGCCTCGTCGCCGTCACTCTGATGAAAAGCGGACAGATCACTTGTTAAACGGGAGCGGACAGATCACTTGTCAACAACACGCCACAACACGCCACAACACGCCGCCTGTCGGCACCCTGGCAGGTACTCACCCACGGCCGCAGCCGTCGACATAAGTGAGCTCAGGGTG
>JADGPN010000715.1 GCA_017882465.1 Solirubrobacteraceae bacterium | reverse complement strand
GCGAGGACCGCGATTGCGAGCACGAGCAGTACGGCGGCGGTGCCCCAGGTCGCCGCACGCCGCCACGGAATCGTTTTCTCGAGCGCGATCAGCGCAGCAACGAACGCCATCCACGTGAGGCTCATGACCCCGAGAGCGAACAGTGCCGCCATCAGCGCCCAGCAGCAGCCCAAGCACCAGCCGGCGTGCCTTGAGCCCATCTCGAGAGCGCCGAAGCGCCCGTCGCGCCAGGTGCCGAGCAGGAACCCGAGCGGACTTCGGCATTTCGACAGACAGACGTCCTTCAGTGGCGTCAGCTCGTAGAGCGCGGCGAGGGCCAGCACGGCGGCTGCGACCCAACGCCCGCCGGCGTGCCAGGCCAGATCACCGCCGAACAGGCTGCGGCCGAGCCGAAACAGGCCATATGCGGCCAGTCCTGCCGTGCCCCACACGAGCAGATAGCCGCTTGTGAACAGCAGCGGACGGCTCAGTCCGCGCCGGCGCGTCATGTTCGCGTAGAGCGCGACTGTCGGCGCGAGCGAGGGGAACATCATCGCCGCCATCATCACCACCCAGATCCCCAGGAACCAGCCGAGTGCGCCGAGATACGTTCCCGGTCCGGCGTCCATCCCGGCCATCCGGTCCGCTGTCGACCACCACGCGACGCCGGCCAACGCGAACAACAACACGACTAGGCCCAGCCGTGTGCGTACCGCCGCGAACGCCGTCGCGAGCTCGCCTCGACCCGAGCGGACCTCAGCGATCCTCGCCGGCGTCACTGCCGTGCTCATGCGGCCCACGAGAACTGCGCCTTCGAGAACGCCGCGTTCCCCTCATACTCGATCCCGAACGCGTTGATCTTCGAACGGGTTGCGTGCGCCACCGTCAGCTCATTGCCGGCGGGATGGAAGATGCCCGACAGCCTCGCGGGCTCGCCCGTCTGCACCCCGAACGGCACCACATCCTCAATCTCGAAATCCACGGCATCCCCAATCCGGATCGAGTGACGCAGGCCGCTCTCCTGAACCTCGATCGGCGCGCGCTCAGCCCCCAGGTTCTCTCCCACCAACGGCCCAAGGGCCTCCATCGGCCCTCCCAACGATCCAGAGAACACCGCGCCGAGCTTCTCGGCTTGCTCGTCGGAAGCCGCCGCATCGATGAACACACCGAGGCGCCAGTTGCCCTCGCTCATCACCTTCGGAGTATCAGCGACGGCCGCCACCGTCAGGCCGCTCACGTCGGTGCCCTGCACCTCGCCAGCCTTGACGTTGAACACCAGCGTCACCCTGCAACGATCATGTGTGGCGCCAAGCGCGAACGACGCCGTACAGGGACACACCACATCGCACGAACACGTCTCGAAATATGACCCTTCGAGCTTCCACGACATGCAGCCCTCCTAACGCAATCAAGGATGTGGTCCGATTCTCTTCCCTGCGCCGCGGCCCGTCAACCGCAGCAGCCCCGCAACAACGACAACCCAAGCAATCTCGACTGCCGCTGCTATCCCCGCGGCCCGTCCTCGGATGAGTACTCGAATGTGGACTCGTAGGCGCAGCGGCCCCGGACCGAGAACGCCAACCGGCCCGCATCGACGTCGATCAAGTCGCTAACGAGCTCACGCCCCCGACGGTGGTGGCCCGGAATCACGCACGACACCGGCTCCTGGTCGGGCACGGGCTCGCACACGCGGACCGCCACCTTCCCGCCCGCCCTGAACCAGCCCCGGCCCGGAGTATGGTCGATCTCGATCTCGACCGCCTCCACGCCCAGCAGATCTGCAGCCTTGAACACCCACGGAAACTGCCTGGCCGGTGTCCCATCGAGCCGGCCCGTGAAGATGTCGGCGATCGCTTGGCGCTGCTGCTGATCACCGCGCGCGTCCACGAACAGAACCACCCTCCACGGCGATCCAGGCTCATCATCGTGGTATCGGCTCGCGAGCACCACGTTCATATCGGCCAGGTCAACATCGCCCGCCCCTCCTTCCTCGACGATCCACGAGAGAGCGCCAAGACACTCCCCGTAAGTTGAGCGCCCACCAGCCCTCCCCCCAACCCGCCGGCACGGACAAATCGCCTCACAGTTACATGCCTCGAGGTAGCTAACGGAGATCTCCCACGTCACCGCGTCGACGCGCTGATTGTCCGGACATTTCGACCGACGGTCAACCGTCGCCGTGGACCGTGAGCGACCTGCCGCCCGGGCTGCTGGCGGCCGATGACTCAAGGCCGCCGCCGAGGGCTCCAACCAACTCGCGCAACCGGGCGAACCCGCAAGTTCGCTGCGGCGCGGGTACGGCCGGATCGGGACGATCCCTATGTCGCCAATGCAATCGCCGCCCGGCGGGTCGGTGGAAGGTGAAAGCGATCGTCGACAAGATGCGCGCTTTCCGCGTTTTGCGGTTCGCGAGATCGATCTCCGTACAGACCGCCGGCAGGGCGAGAGCAGGTCTGTCGTGGATGAGCACGCGACCGTTTGGCCCGGATGGTGCCGACGACACGCTCGCAATCGCAGGCGGAGCAGTAGTGAGCGACCGGCCGGCCGGTGCTGCTGCTGGTCGTCCTAGGCGGGCGACGAAGACGTCGTCGGACGCTCCCGCATCGCCGCAGGCGAAGCGGAACTAGTAGGGCGAGGGGTGACACGGC
>JADGPN010000714.1 GCA_017882465.1 Solirubrobacteraceae bacterium | reverse complement strand
AACGACCGAGCGCTTGTCTTGACCCCAAGGTAATTTCCCATCAGCTGGTCGTGACTAAGCCTAAACCAAGCGTAGGACCGCTTGTTTTAGGACTAAGCTCGACCTCGGCCGGTCGCTCGAGTAGGTAGTTACGCCCAGAGCGGATCGGTGTGTGCCCCGATGCCCCATGGCGCTCGCCGGCGTATGGTGCGGCTGCGCTGGCGGGTCCGTGCGCGGATTCGTAACGCGGTCTCTCCTCAAGGAGATTCAGTTGTTGCAGCTTGCCGCTTTTCTGCAGTCTCCGGTTTCCGGCAGTTTGGGTGCGCCGATGATTCACTGCCCGGGGCCTCGGATTGGTTGGGGTGGCGGTGAGATGTGACTATGCTCGCTTCGGCGCCCGAGTCCCGGCCGTTGGTGGACGGCATGGTGTTTGCCGCCTTGGACAGCTGCGGCGTGGCTGCGGCCGCGATCGCTCTGGCCGATCGGGCGCTCGGATGAGCGGCGTGCCTACGGAGGTGGCGTTGGCCGCTGTGCCGGTTGGGCGCCTGCGCGAGACGGCGGGGCCGAGGGCCTGGGAGCGCTTGACCGACGCGCAGGCGCGCGCCGGGGAGTTGCTCGCGGGCCGGTCGTTGTGGTCGATCAGCTCGACGGCGATCGGCGGTGGTGTCGCGGAGATGCTGCGAACGCTGCTGCCGTACATGCGAGCGGGTGGCGTCGACGCCCGTTGGCTGGTGGTGGGGGGAAGCGCAGACTTTTTTTGTGTGACCAAGCGGATCCACAACTTTCTTCACGGGCATCTTGGGGACAGTGGCGGGTTGGGCGAGGCGGAGCGGGGCGCGTATGAGCGTGCGCTCGAAGACGCTGGCTCGGCTCTGCGCGACGTGATCCGTCCTGGGGACGTCGTGGTCTTGCACGACCCGCAGACGGTCGGTCTCGTGTTTGAACTCAAGCGGTTGGGGGCGACGGTGATTTGGCGCTGTCACATCGGCACTAATAGGCCGGGAGGGCTCTCAGAAGCGGCGTGGGACTTCCTCTGGCCCTATGTCCAAGAGCCGGATGTGGTGGTGTTTTCGCGGCGCGGGAGTGTGCCGTCGCGATTGCCGCGGCAGTCGGTCAGGCTGATCGCGCCGTCGATCGATCCGTGCTCGGTGAAGAATGCGGACATTCCGATGGGGTTGGCGGCGGCGATTCTCGAGCACACCGGGCTCGTTGCGTGCGAGGGTGAGCTGTCCGAGGCGCCGGCGCTTCACCGCGTCGACGGCTCGCCCCTGCGTGTGCGCCACCGATGTGACGTGCTGCGCACCGGTCCGGCGCCGAGGCTCGGTTGCGATCAGTTGGTCGTGCACGTGTGCCGCTGGGATCGCATCAAGGACCCGATTGGTGTTATGCGCGGCTTCGTCGAGCACACGCTCGCGCACGTTCAGGCTCACCTGATCCTCGCCGGATCTACCGTCCACGCGATCACTGACGACCCGGAGGAGCCGGGAACGCTCGACGAGGTGCAAGCAGCCTGGCGCGGGTTGGGTCACCAGCAGCGCGCCCGGGTGAGCGTCGCATGCCTGCCGATGCACGATGTCGAGGAGAATGCCGCGATCGTGAACGCGCTCCAGCGCCACGCCGACGTGATCGTCAAGAAGAGCCTCGAGGAAGGCTTCGGGCTTGGCGTGACGGAAGCGCTGTGGAAGCGGCGCGCGGTCGTCGCTAGCGATGTCGGCGGTCACCGTGACCAGATTCGCCATCAGCACAGTGGCCTGCTGGTCGATCCGGCCGACGCATGCAGCTTCGGTAACGCGATCGCCGAACTCCTTGCCAACCCAGCGCGGGCGAGCGCGTATGGCGACGCCGGGCACGAAATGGTCAAACAGCTCTACCTGGACAGCCGGCAGCTCGCCGAATGGGACGAGCTGCTCGCCGCCCTCGCCGAGACGACGAGCGCGAAACGGTCGGCCAGCAACGCGAAACTCGTAGTCGTCCGCAATCGCATGCAATCAACGCTCCCCGCCGAGGTCCCCGGAGATAGCGAAGGCCGACATGCGTCCGCGTGACGAGGTGCCGGCGCAAGGATCGCTCGATGCGGGAGCGCTCGATCCAGCCGACCACGACCATCTGACTGGGCTGTGGAACCGCCGGCGCTTCGAGGAAGAGCTCGACCGGCGCGTCGGCTCACTGCGAGACGGTGAGCGCCTGGCGCTTCTTTCTATCGACGTGGACGGATACCGCGATGTGATCGCGCGGCACGGCGCCCGCGCCGCGGAGGGACTGATCCGAAGCATCTCGCAGGTACTCGCGAAGCGCCTTCGACCAAACAAGACACTGGGCCGGATGGGAGGCGACGAGTTCGCCGCCGTGATCCCCGGGGCGACGCCTCACCTCGTGCAGAGCCTGGCCGACGATCTCTGCACGGCCGTGCGCGAGCAGTCACACACCGTCGGTTCCAGTCAGGTTCATGCCACCGTCAGCATCGGTGGCGTCTTCCTCGACCCGCGTACGGCGACGCACCACGATGCGCTGGTCGCTGCCGACACAGCCCTTTACGAGGCCAAGGCCGCAGGCGCCGACCGCGCCATCCTGCACGAGCCCCCGCAAGGCGCGTAGGCCATTCCTAAGCTCTTAGGAAAATACGTTCAGGGTGCGACCGCCGCCTGTGCCGTT
>JADGPN010000713.1 GCA_017882465.1 Solirubrobacteraceae bacterium | reverse complement strand
CCTGATTGCCGTTCCGCTGCGGAAGGCTGGCACGGCCGACGAGCCGGCGCCGCCGACGGCGGTCATGTAGTACAGGGGGCTGGAGACATCCTGCACCGGCCCTTTTCGTGTACTCGTAGCCGTACCCTACGGGACGATGCGAAACGCGGCCAGCGCCCGGCAGGTGGTTGCGCCGCTGGTGACGGTGGTCTCGAGCAGGTAGTCCCCAGCGGAGAGCGGCGCGAGCGTCACCTCACCGGACACGATCCTGCAACCGCCCTCGTCGTGTTCGGATGAAGCCACCGGAAGCGGAAGCGCGCTGCCCGTCCGGTCGAGCAACCGGATCGTGGCCGATGCAGCCGCACCGACGACCGCGGTCTCCACCTTGACGTGCTCCTGCCTGCGGAACCGTAGATCGCCAGCCGGCACCCACGCCAGACCGGTGAATGGGCCTCGCCGGAACACCATCGGCTGGCCGACCAGCGGTTCCTCGCCTGCCGCCACCTTCGGGACCATCACGTGCAGGGTTTCCGTGCTGCCGAGCGAGCCGCCGCTCGCCTTGGCGGTGAATCGGACATCGTACTCGCCTGGCCCGACGCCGCCGCCCGCCGGGAGGCGAACGACGAAGCTCCGCGAGTCGCGGGTCAACGTCTGGTGCGCGACGTCCACCGGCGAGCCGCCGGTCGCCGTCACTTCGAGGAACACGTCCGCGCCGTTCTCCCACTGATCGTCATGGGTGGCCACGCCGGCGTCGAACTCCCCCGCCACCCAGATCGCAGCCAGAGGGGTGCGGCCCGGACCGACGCGCCACGTGTAGCCAGCCCGCCCGCGCACCGGAGCGTTACGCCGATCCTTGGAGAGCGCCGACAGGGCGTCGGTGACCGGCGACACGGCGGGCGCCGCACGCGGTGAGGCCGGACGCTCCCCCTGCGAGGACACGGACGAAGCCGCGGCCACCGCGACGACCGCGATCACCGCCGCACTGATGCTCCGCACACGCATGCGCCTTCCCAGATCGCAAGATACCGAGATCGCCAGATCGCCAAGTCTCAGGGCACGATCCTGAACGCCGCCAGCACCTTCTCCGTCGTCGTCCCCTGGGAAATCGTTGTCTCGAGTACGTAGTCGCCCACGCTCAGCGGCGCCAGCGTGACTTCACCCGACACGATCTTCGCTCCGTTCTCATCGCGCTCGGTGACCGTCACCGGCAGGCTCAGCGGGTTGCCAGCGCGATCCAGCAGGCGCACCGCGCTCGATGTCATCGGCGCCGTGACGCTCACTTCCACCTTCACGCGCTCCTGCCGGCGGAACCGCAGATCGCCGGCGGCAAGCCAGGACGGGCCCGTGAACGGTCCGCGCCTGAACAGGAGCGGCTGGCTGAGGGCCAGCGTCCCCACGGCCGGCCACTTCGGCAATACGATGTGCAGTGTCTCGGTGCTGCCCAGCGTAGTCCCGGCCGGCTTGCTGCTCACGCGCAGTGTGTAATCACCGGCCGTCTGACCGGCCGGCACCGGCACCCGGACCACGAAGCTCCGCGCCTCGCGCGTGAGCGTCTTCTGCACCGTCGACAGGTTCGCCCTGTCAGGGGCCGTCACCGTAATGGTCACGTCGGCCCCGTTCTTCCACGACTCGTCACGCGTCGCGATGGCCGGGTCCCACTCGCCTGCGAGCCACAACACCGGTTGCGTCACGCCGGCCGCGTCGGCGCCCCAGGCGTAGCCCGCCTGCGCGTGGACCGTCGCATCGGCGCGGATCCTCGCGAGGCCAGACACAGTCGCGGCCACCGGCGAGGCCGGGCTGCCCGGTATCGTCGTCGCGCTGGCGCGCGCGGCCACCTCTTCCCTCGTCGCCGCACGGTACCCGGGCCGCGCGCGGACATCGACCCCAGGGCGTTTCACGCGTACCTTGATCGAACGGAACCTCCCGTCCAGCTTCGGGTTGGTCGAGTAGTAGCCGAGGAGGTAGTAGGAGGTCAGGTCGTCCACGACGCGGCGCAGGCCCCGGTCGATGTCGTTGCTGTTGACGATCGCGATACCGTCCGTCGCGCTGGCGAGGTTCTGCAACGAGTCGAGTCGCGCGCGCAACCGGCTGGCGTCCGTCACGACGTCGATCAGTTCGTCGGCGAGCGAGGTGTCGAACACGACCAGGCCCCGGGGATCCAGCGGATAGAAGCTCACGTTCGCCTTGTTCGCGTCGTCCAGCATTCTGCGAAAATCGCGGCCGTGGTCTTCCTGCGAGAGCGCGAACCGGTCGGCATCACATCGCGCCTGTCCCTGCATGCCTGCGTTCATCTGGCCCGCGGTCGCCCGAGTCAGCTGGTTGTCCGGCTGGTACAGCAGCCAGCCCTCGCTGACAGCCAGCACCGCCTTGCGCTCCTCCCGCAGCCCTCCCAGGTGGACGACGAGCTCCTGGAGGGACTCGAGCGAGAGCCGCTCGCGACGCCGCTGAATCATCTCGCGCGCGATGGCCGACATCCTACCCGTCTCGCCGGCCGACGGAGGGTAGCACTCCATGTACCGCTCTTCGATCGGGTCGTACTCGGTGATTGAATCGCGGCGGCTCCAGCGCCAGAACTTGTCCACCAACTCCTCGATGCTGGCGGTTCGGCGGGCGAACGTGACGGTGGACGCCGACACCTCAGGAGTCGTCACCGCGAT
>JADGPN010000712.1 GCA_017882465.1 Solirubrobacteraceae bacterium | reverse complement strand
GCGGTCAGCGTGCTCGGCTTGCGCAAGACCTATGGCTCGTTCGAGGCGGTGCGCGGGATCGACTTCGAGATCTGGCCGGGCGAGATCTTCGCCCTGCTGGGCCCCAACGGCGCGGGCAAGACGACCACCGTCGAGATCCTCGAGGGCTATCGAACCCGAAACGGCGGCGAGGTAAGCGTGCTGGGATGTGACCCGGCGAGTGAGCGTTTGCGTCTTAAGCCACGGATCGGGATCGTGCTGCAATCAACCGGAGTCGAGCCCTATCTAGGCGTGCGCGAGACGCTCGAAATGTATGCCAGCTACTACGAGCATCCCCGTCCGGTCGACGAAGTGATCGAACTGGTCGGGCTGACGGCCAAGCGCGATCAGCGAGTGGCTCGGCTCTCCGGCGGGCAGCAGCGTCGCCTGGACATGGCAATCGCCTTCGTCGGCGATCCGGAGCTGCTGTTCCTGGACGAGCCGACAACCGGCTTCGACCCCTCGGCCCGCCGCGAGGCATGGGACGTGGTCAAGAATCTCGCCTCGCTCGGCAAGACGGTCGTGCTCACGACTCATTTCATGGACGAAGCGGAGTACCTTGCCGACCGTGTGATCGTCATCGCCGCCGGCGAGGTCGTGGCGCAAGGCTCCCCGGCTACCCTGGGGGCCCGCGACCGGGCCAGCGCGCGCGTGCATTACCGGCTCCCGGCCGGTGTGACGCCGCCCGCCGGTCTCGGTAGCTCCCCGGACGGCGATGGCTTCGTTCAGGTGAGCATGGACGATCCCGTCGGCGCGCTGCACGAGCTCACCGGCTGGGCGCTCCAGCGTGGAGTCGACCTCGAAGGGCTTGAGGTGATCAGGCCCTCGCTCGAAGACATCTATCTGTCGCTGACCCGCGCCACGTCCAACGGCAATCAGCCGGCCTCGCCTGTTGCGGAGGTGGAGCAGCGATGAGGACGTTGAGCCTGACCCTTGCCCAGGTTCGCTACGTCAACAAGGCGTTCTGGCGAAACCCGACACAAGCGTTCTTCACCTTCGCCTTTCCGCTCATGTTCCTGGTGATCTTCACGTCGCTGCTCGGCAGCGGGACCGTCGACCTCGGAACGAGTTCGGTCAAGGTGACGACCTACTACGTTGCCGCGATGGCCGCCTACGGCGTGATCACATCCTGCTACGTCAACATCGCAACCGCGATCACGTACCAGCGCGAGGCAGGCATCCTCAAGCGCACCAACGGAACGCCCCTTCCCAGCGGATCGTTCCTCACCGCCCGCGTCATCCACGCGATGCTGATCGCCATGCTCCTGGTGGCGATCACCGCCGCCTTTGGCCGGATCGCCTACGGCGCAAACATCCCGACCGGAATCACGCTCATCCGCTTCCTGATCATGCTGGCAATCGGTGCCGCCGCCTTCTCCGCGTTGGCCCTCGCACTTACAGCGCTCATCCCGAACGCGGACGCCGCCAACCCCATCGTGATGGCCAGCATCTACCCCCTCCTGTTCCTCTCCGGCATCTTCATCGCCTTCGGCAATGACACCCCGTCCTGGATCCTCTGGGTCGCGCGCATGTTCCCCGTCAGGCACTTCGCCGTCGGCCTGCAAGCCGCATTCCTCGGTACACCATTCGCATGGACCGACGTCGCCGTGGTCGCCGCCTGGGGCCTAGCCGGGCTCCTGCTCGCCAGCCGCTTCTTCAGCTGGGAGCCGCACCGGTAGCCTCGGTCAACCGGCAGCCTCGCGTCCTTCCTGAGCTGGACGCCGTGCTGTTTCAATCAGTGCGCCGCTGCGCCCCGGCCGAATCTCCCGCGAGATAGCGGGAACGCCCGCTGAGAGATCACTGTCGCTTGCGCCAGGAGCTAACTACTGCGCCCCGAAGGTCGACAAGTGCGGCCTCTAAGGCGGAGCGGTCGAGTGCCCGAGACGGTGCTCAGGCGATTCGCAGCGCAGCGAGTATGTGTTGGCCGCAGGAGACCGCTCCTGGCTCCTCGCACAGCTCGCCCTCAAGCCAGGTAATCAGTTCGCTGAGCTCTGGGTCATCCGGTCTCGGATCGGGGATGAGACCGGCTGCGGACGCAGCGACTACCTCACCGTGGCGTGAGAGGAGGGTCTCGAGTTCACTCCAACGGTAGAGGTGCATGGGCAGGTGGCCGTAGTCGGAATCCTGCGGCAGGAAGCCGGTGCGGACGATCTCTTTCTGGACGTCACCTCCGTCGCGGCGTGCGAGGTCAAGGAGTATCGGGAGATAGTGGATGATCGCGCCAACGGTCGACATGACGCTGACGAGGAGGTAGCCGCTGGCTCGCGTCACTCGAACGAGCTCCGTCAGTGCATCTTCAGCGCGATCGAGCACGTAGCTCAGCGGGCCGCCGTAGCAGACAGTCACGTCGAAGCTGTTGTCAGCGAAGCACGATAGGTCAGTGATGTCGCCGAGAACAGCCTCAATGCCGGGCAGCCGCTGACGCAACAGGTCGAGCTGACCAGGCGAGATGTCAAGAGCGGTGACCGTCGCACCGAGCCGAACAAGCTCGATCGAGAAGCGGCCAGGGCCTGCGCCAGCATCGAGTACCCGATCGCTGTCCGTTACGAATCGTTCGAGAAACCGAATATGAGTCTCGAGACCGGCCGCTGGCGTTCGACCGTCCTCGAAGCGGCTCCACTC
>JADGPN010000026.1 GCA_017882465.1 Solirubrobacteraceae bacterium | reverse complement strand
CACCGAGACGTAGAACGCGTCCATGTCCAGGTGGGCAACGCAGCGATCGCTCATCGGAGCCTGAGGCTACGCGAGGGGCCAGACGCGCCGGCTGCGCCAGAGAGCACATGGATCGCGGGCACATCCTCGAGCCGGAAGTCCGCTCGCAGGGCGCCGGCGGCCTGCGCTCGCGAGATCAGTGTCTGCACGGTGCCGAAGAAGCCGCAGTCGGCCTCGGCCTGCTCGGCCGCCTGCGTCATCACCGACGGACGATCGGAGGCCACTTGGGCCAGGGCCCGGTTGTCGGCCATCAGCTCGGTCGCCAGCGATTTCGTTTGACAAACGGAGCCGCGGTTCCATAAAATTTCCGAAACCGGAACTCCGGTTCCACCTAAATATAGCTGCCGCCCAGCCAAGGAGCAACAGACAATGACTTCCGTCAATCCCGACCGGCGTCGCTGGATCGCCCTGGCGCTGCTGGCGATGGCCCAGTTCGTGGTCGTGCTCGACGCCTCCATCGTCAACGTGGCGCTCCCCTCGATCGGCCGCGGGCTTCACTTCAGCCAGGACTCGCTGTCGTGGGTGGTCAACGCCTACGTGCTGACCTTCGGCGGCTTCCTGCTCCTCGGCGGCCGCATGGCCGACCTGATCGGCCGCCGGAAGATGTTCATCGCCGGGTTGATCGTATTCGCCCTCGCCTCCCTGGCCGGCGGGCTGGCGCAGAGCGAGGGCTGGCTGATCGCCGCTCGCGCGGTTCAGGGCCTCGGCGCCGCGATGCTCTCCCCGGCGGCCCTGTCGATCGTCACCACCACCTTTGCCGAGGGCGCCGATCGCAACAAGGCGCTCGGCGTCTGGGGTGCCGTCGCCGGTTCGGGCGGCGCCGCCGGAGTGCTGCTCGGAGGCGTGCTGACCAGCGGCCTCGGCTGGCGCTGGGTGCTGTTCGTGAACGTGCCGATCGGGGTGATCGCCGCCCTGCTGGCGCCCAGGCTGATCGACGAGAGCCGCGCCGAGGCCGAGCAGCGAAACTTCGATGTCGCGGGCGCCGTATCGGTGACCGCCGGTCTCTCGATCCTCGTCTACGCGCTCGTGGACGCGCAGAGCGCCGGCTGGGGCTCGCTGCAGACGGTCGCGCTGTTGGCCATCTCGGTGCTGCTGCTCGGCGCCTTCGTGCTGATCGAGTCGCGAGCCGGCGCGCCGCTGGTGCCGTTCCGGATCTTCCGCCAGCAGACGGTGGCCGGTGCCAACGTCACCGGGCTGCTGATCGGCGCCTCGCTGTTCTCGATGTTCTTCTTCGTCTCGCTCTACATGCAGCAGGTGCTCGGCTACGGGCCGCTCAAGGCGGGGATCTCCTACCTCCCGCTGGCGGGCTCGATCATCCTCTCGGCGGGGATCGCGTCCCAGCTGGTGACCAAGATCGGCTTCAAGCCGGTGCTGCTCGTGGGGCTGGCACTGATCGCGATCGGGCTGGTGTGGTTCGCGCAGATCAGCCCCGACGGCTCCTTCGCCTCCGACATCCTCGGACCCTCGCTCGTTGCCGCAGTGGGGCTCGGGTTCTCGTTCGTGCCGGTCACGATCGCCGCTGTCGCCGGGATCAGCAATCGCGATCAGGGCCTGGCCAGCGGCCTCATCAACACCTCCCAGCAGGTGGGCGGCGCGCTGGGCCTGGCCGTCCTGGCCACGATCGCCAACTCACGGACCGCAAGTGCGCTGAGCGACGCGCACGGCGCTTCGGGGGCGGGCAGGTCGGCGCTCACGGACGGATTCCAGTCGGCGTTCCTGACCGGGGCGGCGCTGGCCGTCCTCGGCTTCGTGCTGGCCTTCCTGATGATCAGCCGCGAGGACTCACGGCGCCACGTCGAGGCGGCGGTCGCCGAGAGCACGGCCTAAAGAACCTGGTGCAAAACGGCGTGCGTGGCTGCGGCCGGGCGCTCCACGGAGGAGCGCCCGGCCGCAGGCAGTGATCGGTGACCGGCCCCGCAGGTGCGAGTGCACCCACGGGGACGGCCGCTACCGCGATGACCAGACGGTGTCGACGCCGTTGAAGCCGAGGGCGCCGGCCGTGTTCTGGTTGAGGTCCCACTCGCGGCCTCCGACGTAGGGACCGCGGTCGTCGACCGTCGCGACGACCGTGTGCCCGCCGTAGCGGAACGTCACCTTGGTGCCGCACGGCAGGGAGGTGTTGGCCACCCCCATCGTGGCGTGGAATCCGCATGCGGTGGCGGCGCCGTCGCCGTACCACGAGGCGACGCTCGGCCGGTAGGCCGTCAGCCTCCGGCCGCGTCCCCAGGTCTTGACGTTGAACGCGTCACCGCGGAACAGGAGGCGAACGCGCGCCTGACCGGTACTCGAGGGCGTGTAGCGCAGCACGAAGTGGCCATTGGCGTGTGTGCGCGCCCTCGCCACCGGGCGCCAGCCGTGGCCAGTGCCGAGTTCGAGCGTCACGACCCGGCCGGCATGCCGCGGGAGCAGCGTGCCGATCACCGCCGTGCTTTGGCCGGCCAGCGCGTCGAGCGGGCCTGTGCCCGAGACGAGCTTGGCCGTGACCACGACGTTGCGCGGCGTGCTGGCGGGAATCGGGGTCCCAGCGGCCGGCACGACCTCGGCCGACACCGCGCTGCGGGTATTCGGGGCGGCCGACGTCGGCGCCGCGATCACCCTCACCGAGCCGGATTGACGCAGCGGCGCGACCAGGCGGAAGCGCCCGTCTGAGCGGACTCTTCCGGTGCCGACCACGCTCCAGCTCCCGCGACGCGGGGCGTACTCCAGCAACAGGCGGTGCCCGGCGTTCGACGCCGAGGCGTTACCCGTCACGGCGAGGGTCTGGCCGTAGGTCATCCACTGGCGGTCCAGGGAGACCTGGAGGGCGGTCTGGGTGGGTGTGCTCAGGGCGTCGGCGGCTCCGGCGGTGAGTGCTGCCGCCGTAGCTGGAATTGCAAGCGCGAGCGCGCCGGCGGCCAAGCTGGCCTTGCCTGCGGGCAGGCTGATCATGGTCCTCATCTCGAGGGCCTCCTTGTGAAACTTCGACCGGGCGCCTACGGAGTTAGCTGACGGGCTCGCGGCCATCCGCAGGCACGATGCGCGCTGGCGGGTGGTCGCTACGGCCGCCGCCGGTTATGCGCCGGGCGGCCGATTCGCCCCGGCCGGACGGACGAATCTCGTCCGGCAATGGGTCCCCCGCTCACCCCCGCATAGGGCAGGGGCAACTCGGCAGGTCGAATACGACGACCCCATGATACCCGGGATCGATCCTTTCAGTGTGCGGCGATCACACAAGGCCGCGCCTGCAAGAATCCACCTGTGGCCAATCCGGACCGCCTGACGGGGCTCGACAGCTCCTTCCTGCATCTCGAGCGCGACTCCGCGCACATGCACGTGGCCGCCTGCGCGATCATCCGCGGGGCCGCCCCGGCCTACCACGAACTGGTGGCGGCGATCGTGTCGAGGTTGCACCTGGTCCCGCGCTACCGCCAGCGGCTGGCGTTCGTCCCGCTGGACCAGGGACGTCCGGTGTGGGTCGACGATCCGCACTTCAAGCCGACCTACCACGTGCGCCACACCGCCCTGCCGCGGCCCGGCGGCGAGGACGAGCTCAAGCGCCTGGCCGGACGCGTCTTCTCACAGGCGCTCGACCGGGCCAAGCCACTGTGGGAGCTGTGGCTCGTCGAGGGTCTCGAAGACGAGCGCTTTGCCCTGCTGTCCAAGACCCATCACGCGCTGGTCGACGGAGTGTCCGGCGTCGACATCGCCACGGTCCTGTTCGACGCTTCACCGGAGCCGATGCCGGTGGCGCCGCCCGAGCAGGAGTGGCTGCCGCGACCCCTGCCCTCCGACGCGCAGCTGCTGGCGGACGCTCTGCTCGAGCGCGCCACGGTGCCAGGCGAGATCGTTCGCGGTGTCCGGGCGACGCTGCGCGGGCCGCGGCATGTCGCGAGCCGCCTCGGCGAGTCGCTGGTCGGCGTCGGCGCGATGGCCTGGGCGGGCATGAACCCTGCCCCGCCGAGCCCGTTCAACGTCAAGATCGGACCGCATCGGCGCTTCACCTGGGTGCGCGGCGACCTGGCCCAGTTCAAGGCGATCAAGAACGCGCTCGGCGGCACCGTCAATGACGTGGTGCTCGCGGTCGTCGCCGGTGCGCTGGGCCGCTACATGCGCCTGCACGGCGAGAACACGGACGAGCTCGTGCTCAAGGCGATGGTGCCCGTATCGGTCCGGGCCGACGTCGAACAGGGCGCTCTGGGCAACCGCGTGTCGGCGATGTGGGCCCCGCTGCCGGTCGGCCTGAGCGATCCGGTCCAGCGCCTGCTCCGGATCCGGCGCGAGATGGACGGGATCAAGGATTCCGGCCAGGCGGTGGGGGCGCAGTTGCTCACCCAGCTGTCGGGCTTCGCACCGCCCACGATCGTCGCTCAGGCCGCGCGCCTGCAGAGCCGCCAGCGGTTCTTCAACGTCGTCGTCACCAACGTGCCCGGCCCGCAGTTCCCGCTCTACGTGCTCGGTCGCGAGCTGGACGCGCTCTTCCCACTCGTCCCGCTGGCCAAGAACACGGCCCTCGGCATCGCGATCATGAGCTACAATGGCCAGCTCAATTTCGGGCTCACCGGCGACTACGACGCCCTGCGCGACATCGAGACGCTGGCGGAGGAGCTCCGCTCCTCGATCGAGGAGCTGGCGGATATCGCCAGCGCGCCGACCGCTGAGGTGCAGGTCTTGCCCGGACTGACGGTCTCCTCCCCCGCTGCGGGCGCCGACTCGTAGCGAGCCTGGGCGCCGCGTGAAGCTCGCGAGCGGCACGCTCGAGCGGGTGCTGATCTTCGTCGTCGCGCTGGTCGTCGCGGTCGTCGCGATCGCCGCTCTCTCGGGCTTCTTCGCCGGGCGCGACCAGGCCGGTGTCTCCGGCGCCGGGGGAGGACCCGGTGAGAGCTTTGCCGACCTCGGCCATGCCCACCTGGGGCCGGGCCAGCTGCGGCCGGCCTACAACTCCGATCCTCCCACCAGCGGAGCCCACGTCCCCGAGCCCGTGCCACGCGACGCCGGCCAGCTCAACGACGATCAGCTGCTGCAGGCACTCGAGACCGGCAACGTGGTGGTCCTGTACGGCGGGCACCGCCCCCCGCCGGGCGCGGCCACTCTGGCTCGCTCCATCTCCGGCCCGTTCAGCCTTGCGCTCGCCGCCGCCGGCCAGGCCGTGATCCTAGCCCGGCGCACGGGCACGGCCGGCCTGATCGGGCTGGCGTGGACGCACATGGTGCGCGTCAGCGCGGCCAACGATCCGCTCCTCGGGGCGTTCGCGGAGTACTGGCTCGGGCGGGGCGCGCCAGGCCGGTAGGGGCTCGCCGGACTAATCTCCGGTGCATGACCGGTCCACTCACGCTTGCCCTGGGGCAGATCAACCCGACTGTCGGCGATATCGCCGGCAATGAGCGGAAGATCGCTGACGGGATCGAGTCGGCCCGGGCCGCCAGCGCCCAGCTGGTGATGTTCCCGGAGCTCGCGGTCACGGGCTACCCCCCCGAGGACCTCCTCCTCAAGGAGCACTTCCTGCGCGACGCCCGGGCGGCACTGGAGCGGATCGCCGCCCAGACGCACGGAACCGTGGCGCTGGTCGGGTTCCCGGAGCGGGCGGATGACGTCTACAACGCCTGTGCCGTGCTCGCCGAGGGCGAGATCAGAGCCATCTATCGCAAGGTGTACCTGCCCAACTATGGGGTCTTCGACGAGCAGCGCTACTTCCAGTCCGGGACGCACGGGGCGCTGATCGAGGTCGGCGATGTGACCGTCGGGCTGACGGTCTGCGAGGACATCTGGGAGCCGGGCTCGCCGGCCTCCGACGAGGCTTTCTCGGGCGCCAGCCTGCTGGTCAACATCTCGGCTTCACCGTTTCACGCCGGCAAGGGGCTGGACCGTGAACGGATGCTGATCCAGCGCGCGCGCGACAGCGTCGCCGCGGTCGCGTTCTGCGCCCAGGTCGGCGGCCAGGACGAGCTGGTCTTCGACGGCCACTCGCTGGTGATCGACCATGAGGGGGTGGTGATGGCCCGCGGGGCCCAGTTCGCCGAGGAGCTGCTGATCGCGACGATCGACTCCGAGGGTCCGCGCGGATCGCGCCTGCGCGACGCCAGGCATCGCCCCGCCCTGCGGCGTGCACGTCCCGACGTACCGGTTCTTGCGCGGCTCGAGCTCGCGCCCGGGCCAGTCCCCCCTCCTCCCGTCGGCGGCCCCGTCGCCGAGCTGCTCGAGCCGACGGCCGAGGTCTACGCGGCGCTCGTCCTCGGCCTGCACGACTATGTCGAGAAGAACGGCTTCCGCCACGTCGTCATGGGCCTCTCCGGGGGGATCGACTCGGCGCTGGTGGCGGTGATCGCGGTCGACGCCCTGGGCAGCGACCGCGTGTCCGCCGTGGTGATGCCCTCGCCCTACTCCTCCGCGGTGACGCAGGCTGACGCCCGTCGCCTGGCCGCGAACCTGGGGATCGAGGCGTTCGATCTGCCGATCGATCCGGCGATGCAGGCCTACGACGGAATGCTCAGCGGCCTCTTCGATGGCCGCCCGCCCGATCTCACCGAGGAGAACCTCCAGGCGCGGATCCGCGGCAACCTGCTGATGGCGCTGTCGAACAAGTTCGGCTGGCTGGTGCTCACCACCGGCAACAAGTCCGAGATGGCGGTCGGGTACTCGACCCTGTACGGGGACAGCGCCGGCGGGTTCGCGGTGATCAAGGACTGTCCCAAGACCCTCGTCTACGAGCTGGCGCGCCATCGCAACGTGCCCTCGGCCGGGGAGCCGATCCCGCCCTCGATCATCGACCGGGCGCCGAGCGCCGAGCTCCGCCCCGACCAGCGCGATGCCGACTCGCTGCCCCCCTACGAGCTGCTCGATCCGATCCTCGACGGCTACATCGAGGACGACCTCGGGCGCGAGCAGCTGATCCTGCGCGGGTTCGCGACCGATGACGTGAATCGGGTGATCGCGCTCGTCGACCGAGCCGAGTACAAGCGCCGCCAGGCCCCGCCCGGCATCAAGATCACGACCAAGGCGTTCGGACGCGACCGCCGGGTCCCGATCACGAACCGCTACGGCGGCTGAGCGGCCCGGCTCCGTTCAGCGGCCGGGAGATCCCGGACCGCCACCGTCATCCGGGTCACGACGCACAGGCGGCCCTGGTCGTCGGTGATCTCCACATCCCACACCCAGGTCGTGCGACCCCGGTGCAGGCGGCGGGCCACGGCATGGACCGTGCCCTCGGTGATCGGGCGCAGGAAGCTCGTCTGGTTGGCCAGGCCCATCGCCATCTTGCCCTCGTCGATCACCGCGAAGGCGGTCCCCAGCGACGCCAGGCTCTCGGCGATCGACGCGTACACGCCGCCGTGCACGAGGCCGGCAGGTTGCTTGATCTCGTCCCGGACCATGACCTCCCCTGTCACCTCGGTGTGGGACATGGCCAGGATCTCGAGCCCGCAGAGGCGGTCGAATCCGTGATCCGCCCGATATGGAAGTTCCAGCTCCATGACGGGGCACCTTACCCCGCCGGCCAGCGTGGCATGCAGCCGCCCGCTTCTCTACGCTTCGGCGGCCATGCCGACACTGGACACCCTCCCGCCCGATCAGCGCGCGGTGCTGCAGCTGGTGCTTCAGCGCGATCGCAGCTATGACGACATCGCCAAGCTGCTCTCGATCGACCGCGCCGCCGTTCGGCAGCGGGCGCTGGCCGGATTCGATGCCCTCGGACCTCAGACGGGCCTGGCGCCGGAGCGCCGCGCCCTGATCACCGATTATCTCCTGGGCCAACTCCCGAGCCAGGTCAGCGAAGACACCCGGGCCGGCCTGGCCGGCTCGGCCGGCGAGCGCGCCTGGGCCCGCGTGGTGGCCTCGGAGCTGGCGCCGCTGGCCGCCAACCCGCTGCCCGAGATCCCAGCCGAGGATTCCGGCCGGCGCTCGGAGTCCTCCGCCCCGGCAGGCGCGGCCGCCGGCGCCGCGGCGACGGCCATCCCCGAGCTTGGCCGCAGGTCCGGTACGCGCGCTGACGCTTCCGTGGCGGCTTCGTCCGGATCGGTGCAGGACGAGGAACCGGCCGCGAAGATCCCCCAGGATTCCGGCCGGCCCGAGCCCCAGCCCGCCGGCGGTGGCAAGCCGAGCTCCCGGATCGGCGGTGCAGTGCTCCTGGGCATCGGCGCCCTGATCGCCGTGGTTGTCGTGGTCATCGTGATCGCGACGAGCAGCGGCGGCGGCTCCACGAAGGCGACGTCAACCGCCGCGACTCCGGCCGCGCCGGCCGCGGCGGCGACGACGGGGACCACGAGCACCGCCAAGCCCGTGGCCCAGATCAACCTCACCTCTCCCAGCGGCGGCACCTCCCCGACCGGGATCGCCCAGGTGGTCAACCAGGGCACCGCAAACGGGATCGAGATCGTGGCCCAGGGCGTCACCCCGAACACGACGCACGACGCCTACGCGGTGTGGCTCTACAGGAGCGCAAACCAGGCCAAGATCCTCGGCTTCGTCAACCCCGGGGTCGGCTCCAACGGCCGCCTGTCGACGGCCGGGCCGCTGCCCACCGACGCGGCGGCCTATTCGCAGTTGCTCGTCACGCTCGAGACGCAGGCCAGCCCCAGGCAGCCCGGCAAGATCGTGCTGCAGGGGAATCTGACACTGGGGTAGGCGGGGTGCGGGCGCGCCCCCTGTGGCCCCCTCAGCAGATCCGCTCCAGCGCGTCGAGCGCCTCGTCGAGCTTCCTCCCGGTCGCGCGGCGGAGCATCACCGCGCCGACCCGGGAGTAGCCGCGCAGCTTCTGGCGCAGCTCGATCTTGATCTTGGTGCCCTCGCCGGCTGGCTCGAGCTGAATCGTCGTCACCGCCTCGTTCAGCAGCCGCTCGAACGGGGTGCCGATGAGCTCCTGCTCCCAGCTCCGGCATCCCGGTGAGCCGCCTCCGGAGTCGGGCTGCTCGGACTCGAGCAGCCGGAGGTCCACCCGCACGGGACGTCCCTTCTTGGTCATGAACACCTCGGTCCAGGTGTCGCTCTGGACGGCCTCCATCCGGGACACCCCGGGCCACCAGCGCGGGAGGTGGTGTGGATCCTCGATCACCTGCCACACGCGCGCAGGCGGGGTCTCGAGCGTCCGGGTGCGGCGGGCGCTCGCCATCAGCCGATCGGAGTGCGTCGGCGCGCTCTCATTCGGAGCCGTACTCGACCAGGGCGCTGACGTCGTAGGGGGCAAGTCGCTCGCGACCTCCGAGGAAGGCCAGCTCGGCCAGGAACACGCACCTGAGGACCTCGGCTCCGAGCCCGGTCACCAGATCGCACAGCGCCCGGGCCGTACCGCCGGTGGCGAGCAGATCGTCGTGGACGAGCACCCGCGCGCCTCCGGCCAGCGCATCGGCGTGCACCTCCAGCGCATCGATCCCGTACTCGAGCACGTACTCGGCGCTCACGGTGTCATGCGGAAGCTTGCCGGGCTTGCGGGCGGGAACGAAGCCTGCCCCCAGCTGGCGGGCGATCGCTGCCCCGAGGATGAAGCCTCGCGCTTCGGGAGCGACCACCAGCTCGACACCTAGCCCCGCGCCATAGGCCGCCAGCTGCTCCACCGCAGCGTCGAGCGCGGTGGCATCGAGCAGCAGCGGGGTGATGTCCTTGAACACGATCCCGGGCCTGGGAAAATCCGGGATGTCGCGAATATGGGCGCGGAGGTCGGCCGGAACTGCCACGTCGGGATGGTCTACGTCGCGATCTTGCGCAGATCGCGGATCAGCAGCAGGTGCTTGAGGTGCGAGGTGACCGAGGCCAGGTTCTCCAGCGCCTCGATCGCCTCCTTGCGCCGCTCCGGGTTGCGGGAGCGCAGCGCCGGGGCGAGGATGCTCTGCAGCAGCTGCGCCTCGCGGTCGGCGGAGCTGCGGAAGACGCGCAGGTTGCGCCCGCCGACGCCGTAGCGGGCCAGCTCGCTGACCGCGCGGATGATCTCGCGCTCCGTCTCGTCGTAATAGCGCCCACCGCTCCGGGCCTCGCCCTTGATCACCCCGAACTCCTCGAGCTCGCGCACGAGCTTGGGGTCGGCACCGGTCTCCTCCACCACGTCGTCGAGTGAGTACAGCGCGCCCGGGTCGCGGGTGCTGACCATGGCCCGCCGCATGGTCCGGGGATCGCCGGGAGCGGCGACCTCGTGCTCGGACCTGCCGCCGGCGAGCTCCTGGCGGATCACCCGTAGCGGCAGGAACTCATCCCGCTGCAGGCGCAAGATCGTCCGCAGGCGCTGGATGTCGTTCTGCGTGTAGAGCCGATAGCCCCCCTGCGTGCGGCGGGGGGTCAGCAGCTTCTGATCCTCCAGGTAGCGGATCTTCGAGATCGAGATGTCGGGGAACTCCTGCACGAGCTGCTTGCACACGGAGCCGATCGTGACCGCCTTCTGGCGCGAAGGCTCGGTATCGGGACTCGGGGACTCCGGGATCTCGACCTCGGGCCGCGTGGTGTCGGGAGCAGCCATCAGCGACTCAGGAAGGCCAGCTTGTATTTGCCGATCTGCAGCTCATCGCCGTCCTGCAGACGGTGGGACTCGATTCGGTGCCGGTTCACATAGGTGCCGTTGAGCGATCCGCAATCGTCGAGGTGGTAGTCGCTGCCGCGCCGGACCAGGATCGCGTGATCACGCGAGACGGTCACGTCGTCGAGGAAGATGTCGCTGTCGGGGCGGCGCCCGACCGTCAGCCGGTCGTGCTCGAGGGGGAAGCTCTCTCCCGCCCGGCCGCCGCCGGCCCGGATCACGAGCGCGGCGCCGCGCGCTACCACGTCCTCCAACTCCACAGGCTCGAGCTCACCGGTCTCACCGACCTTGTAGGTGGCCGTCGTCGCGCCCGGGGTCGGCTCGGATTGGACCAGGAACGCTCCGCAGCGCTGACAGTAGTTGGCGCCGTCGGCGTTGGCGAATCCGCACTCGGGGCAGTGCTGGGCCACGGCGATCGCGGTCGGCTACTCAGGATCGCTGGCCGGGACGCGACCGGCCAGGATGTCGGTGAGCTGCTGCACGTCGGCACCGGAGATCACGTCCTCACCGCCCTCGTGCTTCTTGCGCAGGCGATTGACCAGCTCGGCCCGGAGAATGTCGATCTTTCCGTGCAGGATTCGGCGCTTGTAGGAGATCTCCATCTCCTCCTCGGTGAGCTGTTTGATGAGGTCCTTGAGTTCCTGGTCCGTCAGGGACCCGAGATCGGGAAATGTGTCCATACAGTCCTCCACCGGTTGGGCGCGAAGGGCCGAGTATACCCCGCCGTCTCAGAGGGTCAATCTGAGCTTGAGGGTATTCGCGATGCGCGGTCCTTCGCGCGCGTCTGCTCGATACCGCTGCCGACATAGAGCACGGTCGCGGTGATCGACAGGGTGATGCCCACGTACAACAACACCAGCGACAGCACTTGCAGTCCACACATGGCGAAGAACGGCGCCCCCATCGTAGGCGCCACTCCGATCCGGCCCGGCCAGTTGATCTTCAGCTCCAGGCCTCGCTTGAGCCCGTAGCGGCTGAGGCCGAGCATGAACAGCTCGCGCGCGACCACGACCAGGATCGCCCATCTCGGCAGCAGCTGGAAGTGGAAGCAGACCACCATGCCGGAGATGACCAGGAGCCGGTCCACGATCGGGTCGAGCAGTGCCCCGAGGCGGCTGTACTGGCCGGTGAGTCGCGCCGTGAACCCATCCAGGTAGTCGGCCCAGCCGATCACGGCAAACAGCACCACAGCCAGCGCGTCCTTGCCGTCCGAGCTCGAGAGGGCGACGGCCAGGAACACCGGGATTCCGGCCAGACGCGCAAAGCCGATGGCGTTCGGCAGGGTCCACGGGTTCAGCGGCTGCCCTGACATGGTTGCCGGCGGAGGCGGCCCCGAGCGGTCGATCCCGAGCAGCCGGCGCGCGGTCAGGCGACGCTGAGGTCCGCTCATCGGCTGCGCACCGCCTCAGGGGAGTTCGTGCCAGAGCCCGGCGACAGCCTCGGCAGCGCCGTCCACGGGCACGGTCCGGGACTCGCGCCCGCGGCGCACCTGAACCTCGATCTCGCCCGCGGCCAGCGTGCGCTTGCCCACCGTCAGCCGCAGCGGGCAGCCGATCAGCTCGGCGTCGGCGAACTTCTCGCCCGGTCCGGCGTCGCGATCGTCGTAGAGCGTCCGCAGGCCCGCGACCTGGAGCTGTTCGTACAGACCGTCCGCGAACGCCAGCTCCTCGCTGCCCTCGCGGCCGAGGACGACCAGCTCGACGTCGAACGGAGCCAGAGCCCGGGGCCACGAGATGCCGTGCTCGTCAGCGAACTGCTCGACGCCGGCCGCCGCGATGCGCGCCGGGCCGATCCCGTAGGAGCCCATCCACACGAGCTGCATGTTGCCCTCCTCATCGACGTAGGTGGCGCCGAGAGGCTCCGAGTAGCGGGTCCCGAGCTTGAAGATGTTCCCGACCTCGATCGCCGGCTCGATCCGGATCCGGCTTCCATTCACCGTGTCACCCCCGAGCACGGTGCGGACGTCGACCACCTCGAACGGGAAGTCGCGGCCGGGCTCGACCCCGCGCAGGTGGGCGTCGGGGCGATTGGCCCCGGTCACGTAGCCGCCCGGCGCGACGCCCGCATCGAGCAGGATCGGGACGTCGGTGCCGACCGGGCCGATGTAGCCCGGCGGCCCGAGGCGCTCGGAGGCCTCCTCGGGCTTGGCCGGCCGGTAGTCGCGGCGCAGCGCCCCGCGCAGCTTGAGCTCGTTGACGCGATGGTCGCCCCGCACCATCACGACCTGGAAGCTGCCGTCGTCGACGACGATGGGATAGGCCTTGAGCAACGCGCCGGCGGGTACGCCCAGCTCCTGCGCCACCTTGTCCACGGTCGTCATCCCGGGAGTCGAGACCTCCTCGGGCGCCGGCAGCGGCGGCGGCAGCTCGACGGGCCGGGGATCGGCGGAGGCGACCTCGAGGTTGGCGGCGTAGCCCGGCGCCAGCGCCACCTCGTTCTCGCCCGCGGCACAGGGGGCCATGTACTCATGGGCGCCGAGGCCGCCCATCATGCCCACGTCGCCCTCGACCCGATACCACTCCAGCCCAGTGCGCTCGAAGATGCGATCGTAGGCCGCGACGTGCTTGTCGTAGGCCACTGCCAGGCCCTCGGCGTCGCGATCGAAGGTGTAGGCGTCCTTCATCACGAACTCGCGGGTACGGAGCACTCCGGCGCGCGGTCGAGGCTCGTCCCGCTCCTTGGTCTGGAAGTGGTACAGGATTAGAGGCAGATCGCGGTATGAGCGCACCGATTGGGCGATGTGCCCGGTGACGATCTCCTCGTGCGAGAGCGCCAGGACCATGTCGGCGCCGCGCCGATCCTTGAGCGTGAACAGCTCATCGATGTCGAAGCGACCGCTGCGGCGCCACGGCTCGGCGGGATTCAGCACCGGCATCAGCATCTCGTGGCCGCCGATCGCGTCCATCTCCTCGCGGACGATGGCCACGATTCGCTGGTGAACGCGCCAGCCGGCGGGAAGCCACGACCACAGACCCGACCCGACCTGGCGGATCAGCCCCGCCCTGACCATCAGCTTGTGCGAGGATGCCTCCGCGTCTGACGGTGGGTCGCGCTGGGTGGGCAGGAAGTATCCGGACAGTCTGGTCACGCGGCTGTGAAGCCTATCCACGCCACCGTTCGCACCGGGTGCAGGTGTGGCCGGGTCCGATCCGGGGCAGGCTTGTGGCTTCTGATAGAACGCACCTCGACACCACCGAAGGAGCCCTCGCATGGCCTACTCAGTCCCGCCTCTGCCCTATGACTACAGCGCACTGGAGCCTCACATCGACGAGGCGACTATGCGCGTTCACCACGACAAGCACCACCAGGCCTACGTGGACAAGGCCAACGCCGCGCTCGAGGGCACGGAGTGGGCGGACTCCGCGATCGAGGAGGTGCTGAAGAACCTTCAGCACCTGCCCGCCGACAAGCAGGGCCCAGTGCGCAACAACGGCGGCGGCCACTACAACCACACGCTGTTCTGGGAGTCGATGGCCCCCGGAGCGGGCGGCGAGCCCGACGGCGCTCTGCGCACCGCGATCGACTCGGCGTTCGGCTCCTTCGGTGACTTCAAGGCCAAGCTCAAGGACGCCGGCGTGAACCGCTTCGGCTCCGGGTGGTCCTGGCTCGTTCACGATGGCTCCGGTCTCGCCGTCGTCTCCAGCGCCAACCAGGACAACCCGATCAGCGCGGGACAGACCCCGCTGCTCGGCGTCGACGTCTGGGAGCACGCCTACTACCTCAAGTATCAGAACCGGCGTCCCGATTACATCGATGCGTGGTGGAACGTCGTCAACTGGCCGAAGGTGGCAGAGCGATTCGGAGCCGTCAGCTAGAGGCTCCGCGCACCGGCGCTGAGACGCAACTTTCTCGCTACGCTCGCGTTTGAATGACAGGGGTGGGCAGGGCTGATGCCCTGCCCAGCAAGCGTCCCACGAAAGGGCCAGCTCAGCATGCCGTCGGTTCCCGTACCCCTTCGCGCAGACTCGTTCCCGCGTCGATCTCGTCCGCGCCGTCCCGTACCCCCGAGCATGACGCGAATCCGAGTCCGTATCGCGGTTCTTGCCCTGGTCCTCGTCTGCACGGGGTTGGTCGCCGCACCCGCCCTGGCAGCGCAGGGGCAGTTCACCACCTTCGAGGCTCCCTCCGAGCTCCTGAACGGTGGTGACGGCAGTCGGATTCAGGCGCTGGGCGAGCTGCACGCCCTGGGCGTCGACTCGATCCGGATGACGATGTTCTGGCAGAACGTGGCGCCGGGGGCTGATTCGCGCCGCGCGCCGCGTTTCGTGGCCACCGACCCGGCCGCCTACTCCTGGGGCGCCTACGGGCAGCTCGCCGACGAGGTCCATGCCCGCGGAATGAGACTGCTGGTCACGGTCACCGGGCCCGTGCCGCGTTGGGCGACCGCAAGCGGCAAGGACCACCTCACTAACCCCAGCCCGGCCGACTACAAGGCATTCATGACCGCGGTGGGCCGGCGGTTCGGCGCCGACACGTACACGTTCTCGGTCTGGAACGAGCCCAACCTGTCCAAGTTCCTGGCGCCGCAGTTCGCGCGCGGTGGCCGCGCGGTCTCCCCCGGGCTCTACCGCAGGCTGTTCTTCGCCGGGTACGACGGTCTGCGCGCGGCGGGCGTGACCGCGCCCGTGCTGGCCGGTGAGACCGCTCCGGTGGGCAACGCGATCACGGTCGCGCCGCTGCGCTTCCTGCGCGGAGTGCTGTGCCTGAACGCGAGCTACCGGCCCTCGGCCCGCTGCGCGCGCCTGCCCGCCGCCGGCTGGGCGACGCATCCGTACATGCGCCCGGTGTTCCCGACCGCCCCGCCGCCCGGTCCCGAGGACGTGACCATCGGAGGCCTCGGGCGACTGAACCGCGCGCTCGATCGCGCCGCCGCCGCCGGCATGGTCGCTCGCCGCCTGCCGATCTACGCCACCGAGTTCGGGGTCCAGAGCTTCCCCAATCTCGTCGCGGGGGTGTCGCTCGCCCACCAGGCCGACTACCGGTCGGTGGCCGAGTTCCTCGCCTACGGGAACCCGCGGGTGGTGTCGTTCTCCCAGTACCTGCTCACCGACGCGGCGCCGGTTCCCGGGCCGGCGCTCGGCCGCTACGTCTACCAGATGGGTCTGTACCTCTTCAAGCACCACATCGCCAAGCCCGCCTACGCCGCTTTCCGGCTGCCCCTGGTCGTCCGCCGCCACGGCGGCTCGGTGGCGCTCTGGGGGCTGGTCCGGCCCGCCCGGGCGTCCCACAGCGTGGGATCGGTGACGGTGTCCTACGCCGACGGCGGCGCGAACCGCTGGCACCCCCTGCTGCACGCGAGCTTCGGGTCCTCGGGCTACTGGACCGCCCGTTCGACCTACCGGTCCGGACGCCACTGGCGCGTGAGCTGGACCAGTCCCAGCGGAGCGACCTACACCGGCCCCGCCACCGCCGCATACGCGTTCTGAGCGGGCCTCGGGGGCTCCGCTCACAGCCGCGTACACGTTCTGAGCGGGCCTCAGGGCTCCGCGCGCCTCCACCCGTCAGGGTCGGCGGGCGATCAGCATCAGCGTGTGCCCGCCGACGGCGGCCCGGGGCCGCGATCCCAGCCCATCGAGGGGCTGGAGTGCGCGCTGGAGCACCGGGGGCAGCCGCCGCCAGGTGTAGGTCAGCGCATGCAGCTCGGGTACCAGCCCAGCCGAGCGCGCCTCCGCGCTCAGCAGCCGGGGTGAGAGCGGGATGTCATCCGGGGTGCCGTGAACCGCGGTGGCGACGCCGGCACGGTTGGCCAGCGCGAGGCTGAGACCGACCGGGTGCCACAGCCCGGGTTCGATCGCCACCAGCGCGCCGCCGGGTCGCAGGGCGGCGGCGGCCTCGCGAAAGCACGGGCCGAGCGGCCCCTGGTAGGCGATGTGGTGCAGGACCAGCCGGTAGAGCACCACGTCGAACGAGCCCGGCGCCAGCCCCAGCGCGCCGGCGTGCCCCACCCGCGCCTCGTCCGCGCGCCCGGCGCTCAGCACGCCCGCCACCCGCTCGGGGTCGGAGTCGATCCCCAGCAGGCGGAAGGCCGGAGCCGGGAACAGGTGCCGCCCCGGGTTCCAGCCGCATCCGACCGAGATCACATCGCCGCCGGGGAGCGGGAGCCGGCGAGCCAGCACCTGCCGCTCACGGCGCATCACCTGCCGGTCGTGCCGCTCGCGCGTGGAGCGCGAGGTCAGGCGGTCGAGCAGGTTCGCGGCCTCATAGGGCTCGCTGCGCCCGGATGAGGACGCGGAAGCGGAGCCGGCGGGGGCGCCGCCCAACGGATGCGCCTCCACCGCAGACGCTCCAGTCAGTGCTCCGATTCGAAACACCACGCCGCCCGCCGGACGATCTAGCCGAAGTACTTCCTCCAGTGCACGCTCAGCGCGTAGTATGCCTTGCGCGGCACGAGGCCCGGGCCCAGCAGCGAGGAGTCGAAGCGGTTGCCCGGGGCGTAGAACAGGTCATAGACGTAGACCCGCGCGACCCGCTTGTTGGCCAGGGCCAGCTGCATCAACCAGTTCGTCGCCTTGGCCTGGCGCGCCAGGTCGTACCTGAGCCGGACCTTCCTCGAGCTGAGCGTGAACTGCGCGATCCCGCCCGTCTCGGTCAGCCACAGCTGCCCGGGAAGCACCTTCAGCGCCGCCCTCGTTCCGGTCGAGTGGAAGTAGTTGACGTCGACGTAGTTGTGGAGTCCCCACAGCCGCGGGGTCTTCACGTGCGCCTTCTGGAACGCCTTCAGGAGCGACTTGGCGTAGTTGACCATGTCGATCTTGGCCGGTACCCCCGGCCCCTTCGCCAGATCTTCGAGGTCGGCGCCCAGGACGGTACAGCCGGAGCAGTACCTCTTCACGATCGAGTAGTACGTGACGACCGCCTCGGGGTGATATGCGGTCGGCTGCGTGAGCGAGTTGACCTCGTTCCAGGGCTGGAAGATGCGCACGAACGGATAGCGCTTGTGGAACGCCTTGAACGCCTTCGTGTACTGGCTCGTGCTTGGGAGCTTGCAGGGGCGGCCGGGGCAGGCCGAGCCCGCTGCCGGGTTGAACGCGACCACGATCTCCTCGTGCGCACGCCGGGCGGCGCCGATCCAGGCATCCGGGGCGGTGGAGGCCGACAGCGCACTGTCGTAGTCGGTGATCAGCCGCGTGCGCTTGACGCCGAGGCTGTGGAAGGACGGGTTCGCGAACGTCTGCGGGGATTCATCGCCGACGCCGACGACCAGCCTCGCGGAGGCGGCCGAGGTTCCGATCGCACCCACGCTCAGCAGGCACACCACTGCGGCACAGAGTCTCGTGCGGACGTTCACTGTGGCTTCCTTTCGTCGTTGTCCGGCCGAACGGACGCTCGAACTGACCCCCCACCTCGAAGCAGCCCGCCACTCTAGCGAACCTCGATCACGCGATCGCCGGATCGCGATCGGCGCCGCGTGCATCGCGCCGGGCGCCATGCCGGGACCGGCGGCAGCCGTCAGGTGCGGGTGAAACGGCGACCGGCGACGGGCGAGACCGACTCGTCCAGCGGGGCCGGCGCGGGCTTGATGGCCGAGATCAGCTCGCGGTCGGCCGCCTCATCGTCGGCCGCGGCGGCCTCCATCGCCGCCAGACGCTCGGGGGTCAGCTCACCGGCGTTCTCGGACTCGATCTGCTCCAGCCACCGCGCGCCCTCGTCGGCATCCGCGGCATCGACGTGGACGCGCTTGGAGGTGACGTACTTGTCGATCTCGGCGAACAGGGTGTCGACCAGCTGGTCCGTGGGGACCTTGCGCAGCGGCTTGCCGCGGCTGAAGACGAGGCCTTCGTTCCGGGCCCCGGTGATCCCGAAGTCGGCGTGTGACGCCTCCCCGATGCCGTTGACCGCGCACCCGAGCACCGCCACCTCGATCGGATCCGCGTAGGCCTCGAGGCGCCGCTCGATCTCCGCCACCACGGTGTCCATGTCGAACTGCAGGCGGCCACAGGTCGGGCAGGCGATCAGCACCGGGCCGCGCTCGCGCAGCTGCAGCGCCTTGAGGATCTCCCATGCGACCTTGACCTCCTCCTCCGCGTGGAAGGTGGAGAGCGAGATCCTGATCGTGTCCCCGATCCCGTCGGCGAGCAACGTGCCCAGCCCGACCGAGGACTTCAACGATCCAGACCATTTCGTCCCGGCCTCGGTGATCCCGAGGTGCAGCGGATAGGGGATTCGCTCGGCCAACAGCCGGTTGGACGCGATCGTGTTGGGCACGTTGGTCGACTTGATCGAGACCTTGAAGTTCTCGAATCGCAGCCTCTCCATCAGCTCGACAAACTCGACCGCGGCCGTGACCAGGGCCTCGACCGGGCTCTCGCGCTCGAGCGCGTGCAGGTGCTTGGGCAGCGAGCCCGAGTTCACCCCGATCCGCATCGGCGTGCCGAGCTCCGTGGCCCGCGCGGCGACCTCGGCGACCTTGTCCGGACCCCCGATGTTGCCGGGGTTCAGGCGCACGCAATGAGCGCCGGCGTCGAGCGCCTTGAGGGCCAGCGTGTGGTTGAAGTGGATGTCGGCGATGACCGGGATCGGAGAGTCTCGGACGATCGTCTTCAGCGCCTCGGCGTCCTTCTCCCGCGGCACCGCGACCCGGACAATGTCCGCCCCCGCCTCGGCAACTCGGCTAATCTGCGCCAACGTCGCAGGGAGATCGGCGGTCTCGGTCTTGGTCATGGTCTGCACCGCGACCGGGGCACCCCCGCCGATCGGCACCCTCCCGACCTGGATCTGGCGCTCAGAAGCCATGGCGCCAGTGTAGAGCGCTGACCTGCGCCGCAACTTAAGGCCACCCCGAGGTTTAGATTGAATATGCTTCAAACCCACAGGCTGCTTTCTCCCATTCCACTGCTGCTCGCGATGGCGGCGGCGGTCCTCGCCTTTCACGCCACCCCGGCGCTCGCCTCCACGACGCAGGAGCCGATCTTCCAGGACGACATTGCCCTGAAGAACAACCCCGCGGGAACGCTCGACACCCTGCGCTCGCTCGGCGTGGCGCGGGTCCGGGTGTTCATACCTTGGAGCTCGATCGCTCCCAGCTCGAATTCGCGCCACAAGCCGCACAACTTCTCCCCGTCGAATCCGAACTCCTATCCGGCGCAGAACTGGAGGCCCTACGACGCGATCGTCCAGGATGCGGCGGTTCGCGGCATCGCGATCGATTTCACGATCACCGGGCCGGCGCCGTTGTGGGCGACGGGCTCCGGTGCCCCGCGCGGTACCCACCCTCAGTGGAAGCCCTCGGCCTCGGAGTTCCGCTCGTTCGTGACCGCCGTCGGCCGGCGCTATCCCAGCGTCCACTACTGGGCGATCTGGAACGAGCCCAACTATGGGCCGGATCTGGCGCCGCAGGAGATCCACAGCTCCGGCGTCGAGCTGGCACCAAGGCTGTACCGGAACCTGCTCGACGCCGCCTGGAGCGCGCTGCACAGCACCGGCCACGGCCGTGACACGATCCTGATCGGGGAGGTCGCGCCGCGCGGCATCACCACCGGCGGCCAGCCGGGCCAGTTCGGCGGGATGGTGCCGCTGCGCTTCATCAACGCGCTCTACTGCGTGGACTCGAAGTACCGGCAGCTGCGCGGGTCCGCGGCCGCCGCCCGCGGCTGCCCGACCAACGCGGCCGGCTCCCGGGCGTTCCGCACTGCTCATCCGGCCCTCTTCCAGGCCAGCGGATTCGCCGATCACCCGTATCCGCAGGGGCTCGCCCCCAACCGTCAGACGTGGCCCAACCCGGGTCCCAACCAGTACGCCGATCTGCCCCAGATGGGAGTACTCGAGCGGGTGCTCGACCGCCTGCAGCGGACCTACGGCTCCGGCGCGCGGCTTCCGATCTACTCGACCGAGTTCGGGTACCGGACGAGCCCGCCCGAGCTCGGGCTGCCCAGCTGGGCCAAGGCCAGCCTGTACCTCAACTGGGCCGAGTACCTGACCTACCGCGATCCGCGGGTTCGCTCCTACATGCAGTACCTGCTGCGGGATCCGGTGGCGGGCAACTTCCCCAGCGGGCTGGAGAACTTCCGCGGCCGTCGCAAGGACACCTACGACGCGTTCCGGATGCCGCTCTTCCTGCCGGTCACATCGGCCCGCAGGGGACGCAGCCTGGAGGTCTGGGGCGACGTGCGCCCGGCCGCGTTCGCCAAGCTGGACAGCGGCAAGGTGCAGCAGGTCCAGATCCAGTACCGCCGCGGTTCCCGCGCCTCGTTCCAGACCGTCAAGACGGTCCCGATCTCCAATTCGCGCGGGTACTTCGATGTCCGGACACAGTTCCCGGCCAGCGGCTCGGTTCGCCTCCAGTGGGCGTATCCGACCGGCGGTGTGATCCACAGCCGGACCGAGAGCGTAAGCATCCGCTAGGGGGCACAGTTCCCGAGGTCGCGGTGAGGCCTGCCAGGGCCGAACCGCGACTTCGGCGCTGCCCGCGCGTTTGACGAGCATGAACTGGCGTGCGGCGATCCTGACCGCCCTGGCGGCGGCGATCGTCCTCCAGGCCGGGGCATCCACTCCCGCGCTCGCGTCCAAGACGCAGGAGGCGAGCCTCCAGGACGACACCAGGCTGCTTGCGGATCCGCCGGGCACGCTCGATGAGCTGCGGCGCCTCGGCGTCCAGCGGGTGCGGGTGTTCGTCCCCTGGATGGCGATCGCCCCGGGGCCCCGCTACCCCGTCCGGCCCCCGGGCTTCGACGCCACCGACCCGGCGCAGTATCCGCCGGCAAACTGGAGCCGGTGGGACTCGATCGTGCGCGACGCCGCCGCTCGCGGGATCGGCCTCGATCTCACGCTCACCGGCGGTGCCCCCCTGTGGGGACTGGGCCCGGGCGCACCCGGCTCCACGTCGCAATGGGACCCGTCGCCGAGCGAATTCGGAGCGTTCGTACGCGCGATCGCCACCCGCTACGACGGCCGCTACGTGCCGCCGGGGTCGGCCGACCCGCTCCCCCGCGTCGACCACTGGGGAATCTGGAACGAGCCCAACTACGGGCCGCACTTGGCTCCGCAGGCGTTTCCGGGCGCCGGGGTCGAGTACAGCCCGCGGCTGTACCGCAACCTCCTCGATCACGCCTGGACGGCGCTGCAGGGCACCGGGCATGGCCAGGACACGATCCTGTTCGGCGAGCTGGCCCCGCGTGGCAACAGCTTCCTGGGCGTGTTCTCGGGCACCAAGCCGCTGCGTTTCCTGCGTGAGCTGTACTGCGTCTCATCCTCGTACCGGCCGTTGCGCGGGGCCACGGCCGGGGCGCTCGGATGCCCCACGACGGCCGCCGGGTCGCGCCTCTTCCGCACGGCGCATGCGGCGCTGTTCCAGGCCGCCGGGTTCGCCGACCACCCCTACCTGCAGGGGTCAGCGCCCAACGCGGAGCCCTCGGGCGACCCCGACTACGCCTCGCTGCCGCGGCTTCCGCACTTGGAGCGGGTGCTCGATCGCCTGCAGCGGGTCTATGGCTCGGGCACCCGGTTCCCGATCTACCTGACCGAGTTCGGCTACATCACCCGTCCCCCCAGGCGCTCCGCGGCCGTGTCACCGGCGCTCGCCGCCTTCTACCTCAACTGGGCCGAGTACATCACCTGGTCCGATCCGCGCGTGCGAACGCTGACCCAGTACCTGCTCGCCGACCCGCCCCCCCTGGGCGGCAGCTACGGCTACGGCGGGTTTGCCAGCGGCCTCACCTTTCACGGCGGCGTGCACAAGGCCGCCTACGACGCCTACCGGCTGCCCCTCTACCTTCCGGCGACGACGACCGGGCGGGGTGGCAGCCTCGAGGTCTGGGGCTGCGCGCGGCCGGCCATCTTCGGCTGGCTCGACGATCCCAACCTGCCCGAGCAGGTGCAGATCCAGTTCGGCACCGGCCGGCGGCCCCGATTCGCGACCATCCGCACGGTCTCGATCACGAATCCGCGCGGCTACTTCGACCAGCACGTCGTCTTCCCCTCCAGCGGCTCGGTTCGCCTGGCCTGGACCTACCCCGGCGGATCCACGGTCCACAGTCGCGTCCAGCAGATCACCCTGGGGCGGTGATCAGACCCGCTCCGGCCGGCTCCGGCGGTCAGGACGCTACCGGCCCGCGGTATCGATCCGCCTGCGGCGAGATATCTTGGGCGTGATGCCCGTGAGCGCGCGACTGCTGGGCCGGCGGATCCTGGCCGTCGAGCTCGACGACCTGCGCGTCGTCGTCGAACCGGGAGTGACGAACCTCGCCGTCTCCCGAGCCGTGGCCCCGACGCATTTCTATCCGCCCGACCCCTCGAGCCAGATCGTCTGCTCGATCGGTGGCAATGTGCCCGAGAACTCGGGCGGGGCTCACTGCCACAAGTACGGCTTCACCACCAACTACGTGATCGGGCTCGAGCTGGTGCTCACCGACGGCGAGGTCCTGCGGCTCGCCCGCGACGATCCCGGATACGACCTGCCGGGGGCGTTCGTCGGCTCCGAGGGAACGCTCGGCGTGGCCACCCGGATCACGCTCCGGGTGACGCCGGCGCCCGAGCACATGCTGACGCTGGTGGCGTTCTTCGAGCACACCGCTCAGGCAGCCGAGGCGGTGACCGCGATCGTCAGCGCCGGGATCGTCCCCGGGGCGATCGAGATGATGGACCGTCTGTCGATCCAGGCCGCCGAGGCCGCCACCGGCGCCGGCTACCGGCTCGATGCGGGCGCCGCGCTGATCGTGGAGCTCGACGGCCCCGAGCTGGAATGCTCGGCCCGCTTCGATCAGGTCCGCGACATGTGCGCGCAGGCCCGCGCCCGTGACATCCGCATCGCCGGCAGCGAGGCGAAGCGAGCGCTGATCTGGAGGACGCGCAAGGCCGCCTTCGCGGCCATGGGACGGGTCGCCCCGGCCTGCTACGCGCAGGACGGCGTGATCCCACGCACGCGCCTGGCCGAGGTGCTGGGCCGGATCGATGAGCTGGCCTCCGAGTATCAGCTGCAGGTCGATCCCGCCGGCGCGTGCAACCCCGGCGTCTTTTTCGGAGGGATCTGAGCGCATGCCCGGCTTTGACTCCCATCGCCCGCCGGACCCGGACATCATCGACGACTGCGTGCACTGCGGCTTCTGCCTCGACGCCTGCCCGACGTACGTGCTGTGGGCCGAGGACTGAGCGCCGTTGAGTTTGGGCATCAGCGGAGGCCGATTCGCCGCGGGGCAGGATCGTGCTGATGAGCGAGGTCGCGACCGAGCGCGATATCTGCTGTGGCTCGGCCGGGATCTACAACCTGATCCAGCCCGAGGCCGCGGCCGAGCTGGGCATGCGCAAGGCGAGGAACCTGCTCGCGACCGGCGCCCAGGCGATCGGCGCCGGCAACCCCGGATGCGCCGCCCAGCTGGACGCGTATCTGCGCGAGCTCGGCGCGCCGCTGCCGATCCACCACCCGATCGAGCTCGTGTGGCGATCCATCGCCGGAGCGGCGGCGTGAGCCGCCCGCGGAGGCGAGCCACGATCGGCGCGGCGCTGATCGCCGCGGCGATCGCCGGCTGCGGCGACAGCACCCATTCATCGACGTCGTCCGCGCCATCGGGCGCCCCCGCGCGGATCCCGACCTCGACGGCCGTCCGCACCGCCGCGTCCGCGCCGGTGCCCACCGCGACCACGACCGGCACCGCGACCCGGGCCACCCCGCCGCCCCCGTCAGCCGCCGGCCCACCGGTGTCCAGCGGACCACCGTCCGGGCTGCGCGCGGCCACCGGATACGCGTCCTACGAGCTGTGCGCGGGCGGGTGCTCGGGCTCGCTGCCCGCCTCGATTCGCCGTCCCTTGCATCTGCCGGGCGGCGGCTCCCCCTGTCCGGTGTCCGCCGGTCGCACGCTGGCCGGCTTCAGCGGTCCGGTGCTCGGCAGCGGCCCGGTACTGGCAATGGGTCCCAATCGCAACGGGGTCCTGAGCACGAACAGCTTCCTCGGCAGCGCCTGGTCAGGCGGCCGGGTGACGTGGGTCTCCTCGGCCGCCTATCGGGGGCCGCTCCTGATCCGCGGGCGCGAGCTGGGCGGCTCCCGGGCGGTGGGATTCGGCGAGGGACACGTCCCGATCGACGAGCTGCAGCTCTCGGCGCCGGCCGCCACCTCACCGGGCGAGCCGGCCGGAGCGCGGGAGTGGCCGTCGTTCGCGCGCGTGAAGTCGCCGGGCTGCTACGGCTTCCAGCTCGACGGGACCAGCTTCAGCACCACGATCATCGTCCGCGCCGCCGGCACGTAGCCCCGGTCGGAGCATCTCGGCGATCTCTTCCGCCGGTGTCGAAATCGCTCGCCTTGCGGCGTCGTAGATGATGAAGCCGCATATGTCCAGCGGCCAACACGGACAGGAGGCTCCATGCCCCAGTACATGCTGTTGATCTACGCCCCCCTTGATGGAAGGCCCTCGCCGGAGGAGATGGCGGCCGAGATGCCGCGGTGGTACGAGTACACCGAGGGCCTCAAGGAGGCCGGAGCGCTGGTCGCCGGCGATCCGCTGCACGGGGTCGACGCCGCCACCACGGTGCGGGTCCGCGACGGTGAGACGCAGATCACCGACGGCCCGTTCGCCGAAACCAAGGAGTTCCTCGGCGGCTACTACATCATCGACGTGCCGGATCTCGACACGGCTCTGGCCCATGCCGGGCGGGTGCCGAACGTCCATTACGGCTCGATCGAGGTGCGGCCGGTGATGGACATGAGTGCGCTGCCGGCGCCCGAGCAGGCAGCGCAAGCGCAGGCGTGAGCGCGCGCGGCGAGTGGCGGCCGGGGGCTGGGGACCCGTCCGCCACCGTCGAGCGTGCGTTCCGTGAGGAACGGCCGGCGGTCCTGGCCACCCTGATCCGGCAGGTCGGGGACTTTCAGCTCGCCGAGGACGCGGTGCAGGACGCGTTCGCGGCGGCCGTCGCCACCTGGCCCCGGGACGGCGTGCCCGCCAACCCCGGCGCCTGGATCACGGTCGCGGCACGACGACGCGCCATCGACCGCCTCCGCCGGGACCGCGCGCTGGCCGACCGCGCCGGCCGGCTCGCCGACCTGGTCCGCCTCGATTCCCAGGAGCACCCCGTGGGCCCCGATGAGAGCACGGTCGAGGACGACCGCCTGCGGCTGATCTTCACCTGCTGTCACCCAGCGCTGGCGCTCCCGGCCCGGGTGGCGCTGACCCTGCGAGCTCTGGGTGGCCTCTCGACGGCCGAGATCGCCCGCGCGTACCTGGTCTCGGAGACGACGATGGCGCAGCGGCTGGTCCGCGCGAAGCGCAAGATCGCGGACGCGCGGATCCCCTACCGGGTGCCGTCCGACGAGGTCCTGACCGACAGGCTCGGGGGCGTGCTGGCGGTCCTGTACCTGATCTTCAACGAGGGCTACGGCGCCGCCGAAGGCGACCGGCTCGTGCGGGGCGAGCTGTGCGGCGAGGCGATCCGGCTGGCCCGGCTGCTGGCGCGCCTGATGCCCGACGAAGCCGAGGTGTGGGGGCTGCTGGCGCTGATGCTTCTGCACGACGCTCGCCGGTCGGCGAGGATCGACGCCGCAGGCCGGTACGTAGCCCTCGATCGCCAGGACCGCTCCCTGTGGGACCGCGGCCGGATCCGAGAGGGCCTGCGCGCGCTCGAGGCCGCGCTCCGTCTCCGGCGGCCGGGGGCCTATCAGCTGCAGGCGGCGATCGCCGCCCTGCACGTCGAGTCCCCGAGCGCCGAGGAGACCGACTGGACTCAGATCGCGCAGCTCTACGGGGCCCTGGGCCGCGTGACGCCCTCCCCCGTGGTCGAGGTCAACCAAGCGGTCGCGGTCGCGTTCGCCTCCGGCCCGGACGTCGGACTCGAGCTGCTTGCGCCGTTGCTGGCCGACGCCGCGCTGGCCCGCTACCAGCCCCTGTATGCCGCCCACGCCGAACTGCTGCGCCGCTCGGGCGACGAGGCAGGCGCCGCGCTCGCCTATGGGCGGGCGATCGAGCTCAGCGCCAACGCGGTCGAGCGCGCGGAGCTCGAGCGCCGGCTCGAGGCGCTGGGCGGGTGACGCGGTGGGCGCCGGTGGGGCGCTCGGTGGGGCGCTCCGTGGGGCGCTCGGTGGGCGCCGGCGGGGCGCTGGCGGGCGCGCACGGCGGCTGGTAACTTCGCGGGGTCGTGAGCATCGAGATCGACTTCCGC
>JADGPN010000711.1 GCA_017882465.1 Solirubrobacteraceae bacterium | reverse complement strand
GGAACCAACCCGCATTTGTGGCGGTTGTGCTGTTTCCGGGGGTGCTGAGAAGGCGCCGCAGCGCCGGATGTCCCCGCCGTTGCTGCAGATCCGCGTTCTTTCGGGTCCTCGAGAACGTGCACGCGTTCGGGACGCAGGCAGCTGCGCTTCGCCCGTCCGTAAAGGCGCCGCTGCGCGGCTCGCTGCGCTCGGCCCGGACGGGCCGCCTTTGACCGCCGGGCTTCACCCCGCTGGCTGCCAATGAGGGTTGCGCGGACGCGCAACCCAGCATGTCTGAAGCAAGCGGATTAGGTCCAAGTCAGGCGTTACGTCAGGAAAGCGACGGGCTGGCGGCGCCTCGGTTTGGCCCACAGGGAACTTCGGGCAGCTGACGTCAGGAAAAAGACCTGTCGGGGTCACAAGTGGTGCTTTCGAGCCTAGGGTGGGCGGGTGAGTTGGATCTCGATGGGCCAGAGAGCCGGAGGACGAAATTCTGCAGAGCCTCGGCGGGCTGCGGCTCGGCCCTCACCGGCTCGACGAGCGGGTGGCCTCGACGTGCTGGACGGACCCTGGGGGGTAGTGCGTGTGGTGCGGCACGACGCGCTGATGCTGGTGGCTGCCGCGGTTCGGGATGCCAGCGAATTGCGACACGCCCGAGAAGCGGGCGCCGGCGCTACGAGGAGGCGGGGGCGGGGTTGCGGTCGCTGCGGTTCCATGATCTGTGGCATCCGTTTGGCACGCGGATCTCGCCGCGCTAGGGCGTTATCCCGTCCGCGCGGGGTTATGTGGTGATGGCTTCCTCGGCCGGTCCCAGCGCGAGCCAGAGACGGTCGGTGAACGACGCGTCGGGCGAGCTTGTGCGGGTGGACCGGGTGGCGACGGCGATGGCTGTTGCGCTGCCGGATGGCCGGCGTGTGAGCTTGGAGTGCTGGCCTGGGGAGGGCGCGCCGTTGGTGCTGCTGCACGGCCTGCTGGACTGCGCTGTGGGCTGGAAGCACGTGGCAGCGGTGATGGACCGTCCCTGCTTCGCGTTTGACCTGCCCGGCTTCGGCGACTCCGACCGTCCGACGCGGAACCGCATCTCGGCCTACGTGGAGGACGTGCAGGCGGCTTTGGCGGCGCTTGAGGTTCACGACTTCACGCTGGTCGGCCATTCGCTCGGTGGCGCTGTCGCCGCCGGGCTGGCGGAACGGCTGCGCGTTGATGTGGCCGCGCTCGTGCTGATGGCGCCCGCCGGGTTCGGGCGTATTCATGTGGCCGAGGCGATCCAACTGCCGGGGGTGCGCAGCGTGGTCCGTCACGGCCTGCCGCTGGCGCTGCAGAACCCCGTGACCGCGTTGGGCGTGTACATGGCGGTGGTCGGCAACGGGCATCTGCCGGACCGCGAGCTGATCGCGCGGCTGCGTAAGAACGCGTACCGCTGGGCGCCGGGCGCGGCGTGCGCGAACGAGGCGATCACGGCGTCGGGGCTCTCGCGCCGCGCGTTCTATCGCCGCGAGCTTGACTACAGCGGGCCGGTAGTGGCGCTGTGGGGCGACCGTGACCGGGTCGTCCCGCTCGCTCACCGCGACGGAGTCATGACCGCATTCCCCCACGCGCAGGTCAGCGTCTGGGACAAGATGGGCCACCACCCCCAGCGCGAGCGTCCGAGCGAGCTCGCACAGTTCATCGAAGCCGCCTGCGACCGCGCCCGTGCAAACGTACGCGGCGCCCTATCGGGCAACAAGCCGCGGCATCGGCGCGTGCCGGCGGCTGCGCTCACATCGCAGCCGCTGACGGCCGGTGGCGCGGGCAACGCGTCGCGGGCCGTCGCCTAGCGATCACGCCTCGCTGGCCGGCGCCCAGCGCTGACCAGTGGCTCGCGCGGCGCCTCGGGGAGCTCAAGGCCCTGCGGGACCCGCGGGGGCCTGCGTGCCGGGGCCCCTACGCTTGGGCATGTGGAGGTCGAGGGGATCAGCACGATCGAACCAGGCAGGGTGGTAGATGGCCGTGCCGTGGCGCGAGTTCGCGGTCACGCCGCTCGATGGTCGTCGCGTCGGAGCCAGCACGACCCCGGCGAGGGCAGGTCGATCTATCTCTACCCGGCCGACAGCGAGGGGCCGCTACTCGGCTACGCCAGCGCCCGCACGCTCGCCGACGCGCTCCGCCAGGCGAGACTGTCCGATTCTCCAGCAGTTTCCCAGACACCAGGCGAGCGTCAACCGTAGCTGCGGGCAACCCGTTGCTGCGCCCAGCGGATGTCGCGTTCCAAGACCGCGCTGCTGCACGGAACGCCTCCGGCAGCGCCGCACGCATTCGAGCTGAGTACCGCGTTCACGTCAGAGCAGGTCCCTGGCTTTCGGTGATCCGCCTCCTGGTATTCGCCAACAGCAGGGAAGGCGAGATCGCTAGCTGTGGTGGATTCGGCTCCAAGCACGAGCGCTGAAGCAGCAGTCGGCCCCGCGTCACCGAGGTCGCTCTGCGACTTGGAGTCCGTGCAAAGGTGCGGCTGCGCGCGCTGCGGTGGATGACTGCTTCGCCGCTCGCCGAGCCCCCCGTCGCACAGCTGCTTCGAGGATTGGCACCGCCAAAGCAGCCACCGCGGACGGTGACCGGTGCAGCGGCGGAGCAGTCGTATCTTCCGGAGCGAGCGGGCGGACGGACGCGCCTGCTCTCAGCACCAACCAG
>JADGPN010000710.1 GCA_017882465.1 Solirubrobacteraceae bacterium | reverse complement strand
GCGGAGCTGATGAGCGAGCATCGCGTCAGCCATTTGATCGTCTCTACGGCGCCGACCGCGCGTCCGGTCGGGATCATCTCGACTCTTGATCTTGCCGTGGCGCTCGCGTGGGGCAGGGGTTAACGGTTGGTACTGCTGTAGTGGCTGTTCCTCGATGCTGGTGCGTCGGTCCTGTCCGAGCCTCGGAGCGATGAGTGGATCTCGCGTCGATGGCCGCTCGCTGCGGCGATGGCGGCGATGAGCGAGAGTTGCCCTTGGCCGTGGACGCTTGATTTGCTCCCCGGGCCGCGCAAGCGGCGTCTACCAGTGGCTCCAGGACGGCATGGCGCGGTACGGTGCTCGCGATGGCCTACGTGTTTCTCGAGCACCCCGCGTCGCTGGAGCACGACACCGCGGCGCATCCCGGGCAGGCGGCCATCACCATGCATCCCGAACAGCCCAGCCGGCTCGTGGCGATCGAGCGGGAACTCTCGGCGCGCGACTGGCTGGGGTTTGAGCGGGTGCTGGCTCCTGCGGTCGATCGGTTTGTGCTGACCGCGGTGCATCCCGAGCGCTATGTGGCGTCGATCGAGCGAGCGTGCGCGTCCGGCGGGGCGTTTCTCGACGCCGACACGGTGGTCAGCGAGCGATCGTTCGAGGCGGCGCTGCATGCGGCGGGCGGGGCGGTGCGGATGGTCGACTTGCTGCTGGACGGGGAGGCAGCGGCGGCGTTCTGCTCGCTGCGGCCCCCCGGTCACCACGCCTTGCCGTCGCAGGCGATGGGGTTCTGCCTGTTCAACAACATCGCCGTCGCCGCGCGCTACGCGCTCGACGCGCGGCACCTCGCGCGGGTGATGATCCTTGATTGGGACGTGCACCACGGCAACAGCACCAATCACGTCTTCCACGCGAGCAACCAGGTGCTGTTCGTCTCGATCCATCAATCGCCGCTGTTCCCCGGGACCGGGCCGGCGTACGACGTCGGGGAGGGCGAGGGCACGGGCTTTACGGTCAACCTGCCGGTGCCTGCGGGATCCGGCGATGAGGTCTGGGTATCGCTCGTCGAGCACGTCGTCGTACCGCTCGCGCACGCGTTCGAGCCGCAGCTGATGCTGGTCTCCGCGGGATACGACGCGCATCGCGACGATCTGCTCGCGGATTGCAGTGTGACCACCGAGGGGTTCGCGGCGATCGCCCGTGCTTTGTCTGGAGCGTGCCGGGCGCTGGCGGCGCCAGTCGGCGGCGTGTTGGAGGGCGGATATGCGCTCGGGGCGCTGGGCCGCTCGGTGGCGGCCACGCTCGAGGCGCTGTCGGCGCCGGCCGGCGTCGCTGGGTCGACACGCGCTCCGGCGACGGGCGTGGCGCCGATCGCGCGCGAGGCGCGTGATCGGCTCGCCGAATGGTGGCCGCAGCTCGGGCGGCGAAACGTTCGCCAAGGCTAGGCGCCGTCGGCTCGACTATTCGCCGAGTTCGACGTTGAAAGCCGCTGCGCCTAGGAGGTCTGTCAAGGGCCGCAGGTGCAGCACTGAGCGGTCGAGACGGGTGGAACCTCCAGCGTGTGGTAGCCGGGGTTCTGGTCGGCGGCGTCGCTGAGGGGGTGGGGACGCTGACGACCCGCGGTTCTGCGCAGTTTCATGCGCTGTTCTAGTGCACGAAGCCAGGGCGCTAGTTCGGTCGGTGTAAGCGTCGTAGGGTTCGGTCCCTCCTCTCACGGCCGCGCTTGCCCCTCAAGCGCGGCCGTACCCTGCGCGGTAGCGCGCCGCCGGGCGGGTTCCAGCGGGCGTGCGGGCTTGGAGCGCGGCGATGAGCGCGAGGCGGACCTGTTCGACGACCGCGGCCGGGCTGTGGGCTGAGTTGGGCTTCGGCGGCGGCGAGGTTCGGCGGCGAGGCGTTGGTTGTAGAAGACGGCCGGCGGCGGTCCAGCGGGAGAAGTCGTGGCCGCGGGCGCCTCTAGCGGTGCAGAGCGTCCTTGAGGTGCCCCCAGCGCTCGCGCAGCCGGCCGCGGCCTTTATCGGCGCGGCCCTGCCTGGCCTGCCGGCGATTGCCCGTCAGAGCGCCGATCGCCTCCTTGAGCCGCCCCTGGGCTTGCTGGCTCGTGCCTTTCGTTCGCTCCTGGCTTCCGCTTCTGGCCATGTTGGCCTCCTCGATCAAGTGCTCGCGTTAGGCGGGTCCCCGGCTGAGCACGCCCAAATGGTAGTTCGGGGTTTGGCGAGGATCGGAACAGAATTTGGCCCTAAGACCGACTTTCGGCTGATTGAGAGGTCGCGCGGTCGCGTAGCCTCGCCGGCCGTGCCGGTCGAGTTTCTGTCTGAGGGTCAGGTCGCGCGGTTCGGCCAGTTCGCGGCTGATCCCTCGCCGGTCGAGCTGGAGCGGCTCTTTCGGCTGGATGGGAATACGTGGCGGCTGGTGGGAGTAAGCGTCGTGATGAGAACCGGTTGGGGTTCGCGGTGCAGTGGGGCGCGGTGCGGATGGTGTGGCCCCCGCGCCGTGGTCGCGACGGGTTGTGCCGCCACCGATCGTTCTCGTCACTCCTTGTCGGGGTGGCGGCCGGGTCCCGTGCGCTGGCGCCGGGGCCTTGAAACCCCGGGGGCTCGGCGAAGCGCCGGCGCGCCCTGAACGGCGTCTAGCTCGAGCAGCTCGAGGAGGTTCCGGGCCTGATCAGCCGCGGCC
>JADGPN010000709.1 GCA_017882465.1 Solirubrobacteraceae bacterium | reverse complement strand
AACGTCAACTCGGCGCATCCGTTCGAGAACCCGTCCGGGTTCTCGAACCTGGTCGAGATGCTGCTGGTGCTGATCATCCCGGCCGCGATCGTGTTCTGCTACGGGAAGATGGCCGGCAAGCGCAGGCAGGGCTACGCCATCTACACCACGATGATGATCATGTTCCTCGGCGCCTGTGTGGTGGCCTATATCGCCGAGGCGCACGGTTCCCCGGCCCAGCATGCCGCCGGGCTGCACACGGGCGTGATTCCGGGCTCGGGCGGTGGCAACATGGAGGGCAAGGAGCAGCGGTTCGGGATTGCCGGCTCGGCCCTGTTCGACGTCGTCACGACCGTGACCTCGTGCGGTGCGGTCAACAGCGCGATCGAGTCGTTCACGGGGATCGGCGGCGCGATCCCGTTCGCGAACCTGTCGGCCAGCGAGACCATCTTCGGCGGTGTCGGCACCGGGCTGTACTCGATCCTGCTGTACGTGTTGCTGGCGGTGTTCATCGGCGGTCTGATGGTCGGCCGCACGCCGGAGTACCTGGGCAAGAAGATCGAGGCGCGTGAGATCAAGCTGGTCACGCTCGGGATCCTGATCACGCCGCTGGCGGCGCTGTTCGCGACGGCACTGGCCACCGCGAGCCGCTCCGCGCGCACACTGTCGATCTCGGCCAACGCGGCCGGTAGCCCGCAGGGGTTCTCGGAGACGTTCTACGCGTACCTGTCGCAGGCCAACAACAATGGCTCGGCGTTCGCCGGGTACACGGGTTACATCCAGCCCAACGCGGGCAATCTCGGCGCGCACGGGATCAAGCTCGCGGATCTGCTCGGCGGCTTCACGATGCTGTTCGCGCGGTTCGCGCCGATTCTGTTCGCGCTCGCGGTCGCCGGCTCGCTGGCCGGGAAGCGGATCAGCCCGGCCGGCCTCGGGACGATGCGCACCGACAACCCGACGTTCGTGGTGCTGCTGATCGGCGTGATCGTGCTCGTCGGCGCGCTGACGTTCTTCCCTGCCCTGCTGCTCGGTCCGATCGTGCAGGGCCTCACCTCCCACCTGTACTAGAGATATGAAGCGAGACATCATCACATCCGCCATCGGCATCGTCGTGCTGACGCTGCTGCTCGGCATCCTCTATCCGCTGGTGATCACCGGCGTCAGCCAGGTCGCGTTCCCGGGCAACGCCAACGGCCAGCAGATCAAGGTCAACGGCAAGCTCGTGGGCTCGAAGATCATCGGCCAGAACTTCGCCGATCAGGTCGTCAAGAACGGCAAGCCGCAGGTCGACAAGAACGGTAACCCGGTCACCAATCCGGATCCGAAGTACTTCCAGGGCCGTCCTTCGGCGACGGTGCCGCCGAACAACGCGGCCGCGAGCACGTTCTCGAACCTGGGGCCGAACAACACGGCGACCGAGCAGGCGATCGCGGCCAACATCCAGTCCTACATCGCGCTCGAGAAGCCCTACGTCCCGAGCCTGACCGCAGCCACCGTCCCGGTCGACGCCGCCAACACGTCGGGCTCGGGGATCGACCCGGACATCTCGACCGCCAACGCCGACATTCAGGCCCACCGCGTCGCCGCGGTGCGCAAGTTGTCGCTCTCGCAGGTCAACCAACTGATCAACACCTACACCCACGGGCGTGGCCTCGGGTTCTCCGGTGAGCCCGGCGTCAACGTGCTGCAGCTGAACCTCGCCCTCGACCGCCTGAGCGCCGGAGGCCACCGGTGAGCGCCATAAGCCAAGCCCCGCCCCCCCCGGCCGCTCCGCACGAGCGCCAGGCGGTGTCGCTGTTCCGGCGCGACATCGTCAAGCGCGCGCTGATCGAGAGCCTGGTCAAGCTCGACCCGCGCGTGCAGGTCCGCAACCCGGTGATGTTCGTGGTCGAGATCGGCGCGGTGATCACGACGATCACGTGGCTGATCCAGGTGTTCGGCGGCCGGCCGCTGGGCGGCGGGCACGAACCGGCCTGGTACACGTTCACGATCTCGTTCTGGCTGTGGCTGACCGTTGTGTTCGCGAACATGGCCGAGGCGTTCGCCGAGGGCCGCGGCCGGGCCCAGGCCGACACCCTGCGCGCGATGCGCCAGGAGACGGTGGCCACGCTCCGGGACGGCACCACCAAGCGCGCCTCGGAGCTGGCCAAGGGCGATGTCGTGGTCGTCGCGGCGGGCGAGTTGATCCCCGGCGACGGCACTGTGATCGAGGGCATCGCCTCGGTCGACGAGTCGGCCATCACCGGCGAATCGGCGCCGGTGATCCGCGAGTCCGGCGGTGATCGCAGCGCCGTCACCGGCGGCACCCGCGTGCTCTCCGACCAGATCGTGGTCGAGATCACCCAGGAGCCCGGTCACTCGTTCCTGGACCGGATGATCGCGCTCGTGGAAGGGGCCGAGAGGCGCAAGACCCCGAACGAGATCGCGCTCAACATCCTGCTCGCGGGCTTGACGCTGATCTTCATGGTCGTCGTCGTCACCCTGCGCCCGTTCGGCCTGTTCGCGCACACCGCGATTTCCGAGACGACGCTGATCTCGCTGCTGGTGGCGCTGATCCCGACCACGATCGGGGCGCTGCTCTCAGCGATCGGGATCGCCGGCATGGACCGCATGGTCCGCCGCAACGTGCTGGCGCTGTCCGGCCGCGCGGTCGAAGCATCCGGGGATGTC
>JADGPN010000708.1 GCA_017882465.1 Solirubrobacteraceae bacterium | reverse complement strand
TCAGCTGGCCGGTCACGAAGATGTCAGCGGTACCCCTGCTGGGCTGCCGCTTTTCGTCCGACGCGGGAGCGCGGTGCGGCGACCGGGTTGCGCGCTCGCGCGTGCTCTGGCTAGGGTCGGCGCGGGCGACCGAACGGGGTGTCTGCATGCCGATCAAGGGGTTCGACCACGTCGACCTGGCCGTAAAGGATGTCGAGCGCTCGCTCGCCTTCTACCTCGGGGTGTTCGGGCCGCTCGGTGTCGAGGAGATCTTGCGGTTTGACACCTACCGTGGGACCGAGGAGGTCGTCTACCTGCGGTTCGGCGATCAGGCTCTGGGACTTCGGCAGGCGGACGGAGGCGAGTTCCGGTACTACGAGGTCGGCCTCGAGCATCTCTCGGTCCTCGTGGACAAGCGGGAGGAACTCGACCAGATCCATGAACGCTGCCTAGCCCTCAACGTCAACGTCCAGTTCCCGCCAGAGGAAGACCACGACATTCCCGGGTGGTGGGAGATGTTCATCTTCGACCCCGACGGGCTGCGGATCGAAGCCGCCTACTACCCCCGCCACGACATGGTCGTGCAGGGCACAAGTTGAGCAGCGTCGCGTCCAACACCTGCTCACCCCGGCTTCCACGCAAAGCAGTGGCCGGCGGACTGCTAGGTCGAAAGTACGTCAGACAACTGTCTGCGCCCGCGCGGCGCGGATCCCAGCTGAGCCGATATCGGCCGACGGAGACATCCCGCGCCCAACCGGCCGCTTACCCCCGCTTTGCCGGCGGCTGCGAGGCTCTCGGGCCATGGACAGCGCATGATCGAGGTCGACCACGTCACCAAGCGCTACGGCGACACGCTCGCCGTCGACGACCTGACGTTCACCGTCAGGCCCGGCATCGTGACGGGCTTCCTCGGCCCCAACGGCGCCGGCAAGTCGACGACCATGCGCATGATCCTGGGACTCGACGCGCCCACGGCGGGACGGGTCGAGGTCAACGGCCGGCCCTACCGCGAGCTGCGTGCGCCGCTGCGCGAGGTCGGCGCGATGCTGGAGGCGCGCGCGATCCACACGGGGCGCAGCGCCCACAACCACCTGCTCGCGATGGCGCAGACCCACGGCATCCCCCGCTCGCGCGTCGACACGATGATCGATCTGGTCGGCCTCGACGGCGTCGCACGCAAGCGCGTCGGCGGCTTTTCGCTCGGCATGGGGCAGCGCCTGGGCATCGCTTCCGCGCTGCTCGGCGACCCGGCAACGGTCATCCTCGACGAGCCGGCCAACGGCCTGGACCCCGAGGGCATCCTCTGGATCCGCAACCTGCTCAAGAGTCTCGCCGCCGACGGGCGCACGGTGTTCCTCTCATCGCACCTGATGAGCGAGATCGCGCTGACCGCGGAGCATCTCATCGTCATCGGCCGGGGCCGCCTGATCGCCGACACCACCGTCGCCGAGGTCGTCGAGGCAGCCTCGCGGGGCGCAGCGGTGCACGTCCGCACGCCCGACGCCGGGCGGCTGCGTGATGCGCTGGCGGCCCACGGCGTCGTGGTGGCGGCCACCGAGCCCGACACGCTGGAGGTCCAGGGGCTGACCAGCGAGCGCATCGGCGAGATCGCCGCGCGCGAGGGCATCGTGCTTCACGAGCTAACGCCGCAGACGGCCTCCTTGGAGGACGCATTCATGCGGCTGACCGGCGAGTCGGTCGAGTACCACGCCGCCGGGTTCGAACCCGACCGCCCCGACCTGGAGCCGGTGGCGTGAGCGCTGCCGCCCCGGTTGTCGGTGCCGCCCTTCCGGCGCGCGGCGGCGTGACGCAGCTCCGGGTCCTGCGCTCGGAGTGGACGAAGCTGTGGACGCTGCGCTCGACGCGCTGGTCGCTGCTGGCCGGCTTCGTCGCGATGGCGGGCCTCGGCATCCTCGTCGCCACCGCCCAGATGAGCCGCTGGTCGCATCTGGATCCCCGCGAGCGGCTGCGGTTCGACTCGCTGAACACCGCGGTCGGGGGCTACCACCTCGCGCAGCTCGCGATCGGCGTCCTGGGGGTGCTCGTGATCACGGGGGAGTACTCGACCGGCATGATCCGCTCGAGCTTCATGGCCGTGCCGCGCCGGCTGCCGGTGCTGTGGGCCAAGATCGGCGTCTTCGCGGCCGTCACGTTCGTGCTCATGCTGGCCGCGTCGTTCATCTCGTTCTTCGGCGTGCAGGCGATCGTCGCGCAGCACAACCAGCAGCACGCACTGAGCGATCCCGGAGCGTTGCGCGTCGTCGTCGGCGCGGCGCTGTTCCTCACGGTCCTCGGCGTCATGACGACCGGGATCGGCGCGCTGGTGCGCAATACCGCGGGCGCCATCGCGCTGTTCGTCGGCCTGCTGTTCGTGCTGCCCGGGATCACGGCGATCCTGCCGAGCAGCATCGCGGACTCGATCAGCCCGTACCTGCCGCTCGACGCCGGCACGGCGATCGCCACGAGCACCTTCGACAACTCCCACCACCTCGCGCCGTGGACCGGGTTCGCGCTGTTCTGCGGCTACGCGGCGCTCGCGGTCGCGGCCGGCGCCGTGGGCATGCTGCGACGCGACGCCTGAGCGCCTCGCAAGCTGGCTGCGGGAACACGAGCTCGAAGGCGTGCCCGGACCCTCGCGAGTCTTTGCGGTCGAGACGTCGACGGTCTCGCT
>JADGPN010000707.1 GCA_017882465.1 Solirubrobacteraceae bacterium | reverse complement strand
CTGACGTTGGAGCCGTCGAACACGAGGGTGTCGTGGCCGTTGCCGCCGTCAACCTGGTCTTTGCCGGAGCCGCCGTTGAGCACGTCATCGCCATCACCACCGCAGAACATCGTCACCAGCACCACCATCGATGATGTCGGCTCCTGATCCCGCGGTTAGCGTGTCATTCCCCGGGTCGCCGTCGAGCGTTACTGGGTCGTCGCTGAAGGCGCCGCCGCTCTCGTCGACCCGAATCGCATCATCCCCCACGCCGCCCGGGACGGTGATCGCCCTGACCGTGCCGCGGTCGAAGCTGAAGTCGACCGTACCGTCATCGCCGACGTCCACATCCAACGCGCTGGGGTTGCCTGGCTTGAGGCCAGGTGATTCCCCGGCGGCGAGGCCGAGACTCGCGACGACGCTGACCGCCGTGACAACCCTCACCCAAAGCGCTCTCTTGTCCGCGCGCCAATTGCGGTTGAACATTCCCGGTCCTCTCTGTCGTGTACCCGCGGCCGGCAATCGCCGTCGCAGCAGGTGAGTCTGTGACGCGAGCCGAAGCCCGACAATCGGGAGCCAACCCTGGACTTCGCGATTCGTTGGCGCCGGACCCCGACCGATCGCCCGCTCTATGCTGGCGAGCGTGGACGGGAGCCGGCCGGGCGCCGGACCGCCGGGTGCATCGGAGCTATCGCTCCCCACCGCCCAGTCGGCCGGCCGTGATCTGATCGAACGCGACGACGAGCTGGATGCGCTCGCTGTCGCCCTGGCTCGGCTCGAGGACCGCGTCGGCGGAGTCGTCACCGTCAAGGCGCCCGCCGGCCTCGGTAAGACGACGCTCGTCGAGCACGCCATCGCCCGCGCCGCGGGCGCCGGCCTGCGCGTTCGCACCGCCGCACCGGGCCCGCAGGAGCGCCATTTCGCCTACGGCGTGATGCGCACGCTGCTCGAAGCTCCGCTGCACGACGCCGACGACGAGGAGCGGACCCGGCTGCTGGACGGAGCGGCGGTGCCGGCCGGGGATCTGCTGCTCCGCGGGACGGCTCCCGGGCCGGATGCCACGACCAGCATCGCGCACAGCATGCTGTGGCTGTGTACGGCCCTAACCGACGGCGCCGCGCCGCTGCTGCTGGTCATCGATGACGCTCACTGGGCTGATCGACCGTCGCTGGAGGTGATCAGTTACCTGGCCCGGCGCGTGAGCGACGTCCCGGTGCTCATCGTTCTCGCCTTCCGTCCGGACGTCCCGGAGGCCGCGTCGGACTTGCTCAGCCTTATCGGTGATGGCCGCTTCGCTGAGTCGCTGAGCCTGCGGCCCTTAACCGTCGCCGGCTCCGCTGAGCTCGTACGCCGTTCGGCGCCGGCCACTCCCATGGACGTCTGTCGACGCTGCCATGACGCGGCTCGTGGGAATCCCTGGCTGGTCGGCGAGCTCGGGCATCAGGTCGCGTCCCACGGCCCCAGTTCGCTGAACTTCCCGGGCGCCCCGGACACGACAGTTCGTGCGCTGGCGCGGGACGTGATCGCTCGCCGCCTCGCCGCGCTGTCGCCGGTGGCCCGGGCCGTGAGCGCGGCCCTCGCGGTGCTTGGTGACGATGCGCCGTCCCTTGTGGTGGCGGCGGTCGCCGGTGTGTCACTCGATGCGGTCAGCGCTGCACGCGACGCCCTAGCGTCGGTGGGCCTGCTCGGACCCGATGCCCGGGGGCTGGCCCACGCGCTGATCGCGGCCGCGATCCTGGAGAACCTTCCCCGCGCCGAAACCGAACGACTTCATCGTGACGCCGCGCGGTCGCTCTCGGTGGAGGGGGCCGAGAGCGACGTCGTCGCGGGACACCTGCTTCGATCCGCACCGGACGGCGACCGTGCGGCCAGCGCGGTGCTGCGAGACGCGGCCACCACTGCCCTTGGACGCGGTGCGCCGCACGCCGCAGCGGCCTACCTGCAGCGCGCGCTCGACGAGCGAGCGCCCGGCGACGATCGGGGCCAGCTGTTGGCCGCGCTGGCGGTGGCGACCTTCGACGCGGGCCTGCCCGGGGCGCGTGATCGGCTACGCGAGGCAGTCGTCCAGATCGATGATCACGCCACCCGGGTCGAGCTCCTGACCCGTCTGGCGACGTGGTATGTCCTTGACGCCGGCGACGATGAGCTCTCCCTCCTCCTGGCCCGCGAGGTCGCTGCCGACCACGGTCCCGATACGCGTCTGGCGCTGGAGGTGGCCGCGTTGGAGATGCTGATCATGGTCCCCGACCGTCACCCGGAGCGAGCCAGCCGCCTCGCAGCCCTGACGGACGACGAAGGCGCCGACCCGACTCTGGAGTGCGCCGTGATGGCCCATCGCGCCTGGCTAGCCACCGAGCTCGGCACGCCGGATGCTGACACGTGCGCTGGGTTCGCACGCCGAGCACTCGATGGCGATCTGCTGCTGCGCGAGGTGGGCAGCCGGGCAGGATTTCACTGCTGCGTGCGGGCGTTGATCTTCACCGACCAGTTCGCGGAGGCCGAGGCCGCGATCACCGCGATGCGTGAGGACCCCGCGGTCCGCGGATCGCTGCGGCTGCGGGCGGGGGCCGCATGGTACGCCGCTGAGCTCGCTCAGCGCACCGGGCGGATCGCCGACGCCGAGAACGAGGCACGCCTCGCGCTGGATCTCACTCCAGACGACGTCAACCTGTTTACC
>JADGPN010000706.1 GCA_017882465.1 Solirubrobacteraceae bacterium | reverse complement strand
TCATCGCCGCCCGCGCTGGTCGACGGCCATCGCCTTGTCGGTGTTGACGAGTGGCATCTCGATCGAGGAGACCGCGGTCTGCACGATCTGGCGGTGCGCGCCGACCTTCCACAGCGCCTGCCCGGCCTGGAGATTCCCGACACGCTCGCGCTCGGTGTCCGACAGCGCCAGGATGCGTGCCGCCTGCGTGAGCTCGTCGCCCTCGAGTCGGAACAGCACGAACGTCTGGCAGTCCTCGATCAGCCCGCGCGCGAGCTTCGCCATCCGCGAGCCGTCGTCACCCGCCGCGCTCAGGTCGCTGAACCGGTGCATCACCGCGATGTTCTGCTGCCCCAGCGACCGCGACAGCTTGAACTGCTCGGTCAGCCACTCCCCGATCCCCGGCACCGAGAACACGCGCCATGCCTCGTCGAGCACAAGGATCGTCTTCGGTGGCGGCTCGCCGGCCTCCTCGGCCCGACGTTGCCGGCGCGCGCGGGCAGCCGACATGAACGCGGCGCCGGCGCTCATCACGATCCCGACCTCCTGCAACTTGTCCATTGCGGAGAGATCCAGCACCACCATCTGCGCGTCCAGGTTCACGCCCGGGCTCGTTGGCCCGTCGAACATCCCGGCGAGATCCCCCACGCACAGCTGCCGCAGCGCCATCGCGACGTCACGCGCCTCCGCGGCGAACGTGTCCGGCGTCGCCGCAACCTTCGCCGCCATCTCGACGCTCGGCGTAAACAGTGCCTCGACCACCTCCGGCAGCGTCGGCTCACCGCCCCGGCCGGCGACGTCGCTGAGCGCCACATCCAGAAGCGCCGGCTCCCGGGCCGACAACGGCCGCGGCAGCACCGCGCGCGCCACCGCTCGCAACAACTCGTGACGATTCTCAGGCCATGCGAGCGGATTGAGCCTCACACCCGCCTCTGGTGCGAGCCGGATCACGCTGCCGCCCGTACCGAGCGCTCGCGCGAGCCGCGAATACTCACCGCCAGGCGGGGTCTCGCCCTGCAGCGGCTTGACGTCAACGACCCACACCTGCCGACCGAGCCCCAGCTGGCGCAGCAGCAGGCACTTGACAAGCGTGCTCTTACGCTGCCCGATCTTCCCGAACACCGTCATGTTCGGGTCAGACACGCCGGTCAGGTCCTGCTCGGCGTAAAGCTCGTACGCGTCGTACACGAACAGCCCGCCGCCGCTCAGAACATCGCCGATCGGCACCCCGCGGGTCAGCAGCGGCGAGGTAGAGTCAAACAGCCCGAGCGCGCGCGTGTGTGCGGTCGTCGCACGCATCCCCGGATATCCGTCCCGAGCAAGCACTCGCTGCAGCACTCCGACCGGCCCGACCGGCCCGCCGTCGACAGCGGGCACGTGACGCGCATGCCTCATCGCAGGCCCCTGCAGAGCGGCAAACACCAGGTGAACGCGCGCTCCTGCTCGCCGTAGAGCCGGGTCGGCAACAGGAACGAGCGCGTGCACGCCGACTCGATCTGGCCGACCGCGCCCTCGATTGCGTCCTCGTCGCCGGCCGGCACCGACGCGCAGATGTACGCCTCCCACCGCCACGAGCTCAGGCCGCCCGCGATCTCGCGCTCCTCGCGGTCGCCCTGCTCCGCTCGGGCGCGGTGCTCGGAGGTCTCGATCTGCCGCATCTTCGCCCGGGTCTGCGCCGCCGCCTCGTCCGACACGCGGCGGCGCTCCGCCTCGCGCATCGCCTGCCTGGTCGGGATCGGCTCCATCACGATCGCGATCGTGTGCACCGGCAGGTCCGGCCGCAGCGTCAGCGGCGCCAGGAACCCCGCGGTGACCGGAACCTTCGGCCACTCCTGGATCTGCCAGACGATGTGGTCGGCCGAGTCCGCGCGATACCGGTCACGGAAGTCGTGCGTCGAGATCGGCCACGCATGCGCCGCGTCCAAGCCCGCCTGCTCGGGCGCGAGCAGATCACGCCGGTCGCGCAGCAGCCGCCCGAACGGGTCAAAGCTGTCCTTCACCATCCTCGCCAGCGCCCGCGGGGTCAGCGCCCCGTCAACCGACTTGATCGCGATCTCCGCCGCCTGCAGATGCCGCGCGATCCCCTCCAGCTGCTCCGCAGCCTCAGCACCAGCACGGTCGCGCTGCTCCGCTTCGCTCATCCGCCGCCTGGCCGACCGCGACATCCGCACCGCCGGCATCTGCACAACGAAGAACACCTCGTGCTCGCGCGAGAGCTCCGCGCTGCGGTCGATCACCTCGAACATCGCCCGCACGGACGCGCTGTCCATCCGCTCGCAATGCTCCTTCAGATAGGTGACCAGCTCGTTGGTCTTACGCGGCACCGTTCGCTTCAGCAGCATGATCCGCTGCACCGGCGAACCGTCCCGGGCGAGATCGTTCTGCAACTCGCCGAACGCCGCCAGCCGCCGCTCCTGGTCGCGATCGCCCAACAGCCCGAACGCCCGCAACCTGATCTGCAGCACCGCGCACAGCGTCCGCTGCCGGCGGTCGACCAACAGCCCGACCTCCCCGCCCGGCCGGCGCACCGAAATGATCTCCACACCCGACAGCGGAGACGGCAGCGCGATCGGGTATCGCAGCTCCCCGCGCTCATCAACGGTGACGCCCTGCCCGACCGCCGGCGAGCTCCAGCGCACCGCGCCACTCACCGCCCGAACCGCGTACGCGAGATGCACCGGCGCC
>JADGPN010000705.1 GCA_017882465.1 Solirubrobacteraceae bacterium | reverse complement strand
AGGCGACCGGGGCCGGGGACGCGACCGGTGTGTCGCTTGCAGATCGCCAACGCGGGCGCCGGCATCGAGAGCGTCACCTACGCGTCGCCTTCGGGCGACATTGCGATCGTCCCCGATCCCACCGTGCTTGAGCGAGCGAGCTTGTGAAATCGCCCAAGAGCGAGCGCGGAGGTCGCTTGCGCATTCGCGTGGATCCAGCAGGGGCGGATATGCCGCCAACGCCGACGCAGCGAACGTGACGATCGGATCGTCGCCTTATCCAATGGGTGCGGCTCTTCTGGAGGGACGTCGGAATGCCCGTATTTGCTGGTGATTCGGGAGTATGGGGCGCCGTGGCGGCGTGGTTTTCTACCCACGTATGGCTGGCGAGGAAACGATGAAGAAGGCGGCGCCGTGCTCAGACCCCGAAGGATGCGCTGAAGCCGCCGGCACTCTGGGTGACATGGCGACTGGTCCGAACCCTAGAACTGCCCCTTTTGCAGGGCGTTTGCGACCTTCACGTCGAGCATCTGCAAGTCCCTCCAGAGGAGCTGCGCCCTTATCCAATCGCGTTCTCAGCGCCGGTGGATGCGGGCAAAGCAGACGTCCGCGGCGGCACTCACACAGTGGAGCAGCGGGCCAAGCCCCGGCCTGCGGCGTCGGGCGCTGGGTGCTGGCAGCCGACTCGATGAGCTCGAGCCATTATCGGTTGAGCCTGCCGATGACGAGCTCCTGGGGGGAGTCGTCCGAGTGCAGCGTCCCGGTTGGATCCTCGGCAGCCCATAGACAGCGCAGAGGACCGCCTCGCACGCGCGTTCCTGGAAGCCATCTTCGAGGCTGAGCAGGCGAATATGCACTCAGGCCGCCTCCGAGCTAAGGCCGCTGAGGAACACAACGCGCGCAGTGACTACTACAAGCGCATCAGGCACGACGCGCGAGTGACCTTCGAGGAGCCGCACCAGGACGAAGATGGACGGCCGCTGCTACATGGGCACCAATTGCCATCGGCCGAGCAGATCGCCGTGGAGATGAATCGGCTCGTCTCTCAGCCCCTCTCGGATGAGCTCATGCAGGGCACTTACGGATTCCTCTCGAACTTCGTGCATCCGACGTTCTACGCGCTACAGGAACTCTTCAGCGTCAGCGAGAAGGACGGCGAGCGCACCCCAGCGCCATCAGCTTCCATGAGCGGCTCGCCCAGCTTGTCGTTTCGCCCTTCTACCACGCACTCGCATATGTGGCGAGCTATCACGGATGGACATCCCATCGCTTCGAGGAGCTCAACCGCGACATCATCCGCCTACTCCCCGGCATATTCGTCGCCGGTCCCAGCCCCGGGCCGTTTGACAGGTAGCAGGAAGTGGGTGCGGGATGATCGTTGCCGCGCTGACCGCCCGCGCGACCGCTCCTCCGGCGATGAAGCAGCTGGGCAGATGCGGGCGTGGCCGGCGCCGATCGAGTGGTGCTCTCGGCGGCCTGGCTGGTGTCGTGATCGGGCGTGGTGTCGCCGAGCGGGTTGGCGGCGGCGGGCGCGGGGGTGCTGGGGGTGGTGGGTTTCTTGGGTGGTGGCAGCGACCAGGTTGCCTGGTCGGTCCAGTCGACTGCGTAGCTGCTGCAGGACGGTTCGCCGAGCACCTGGACCGAGGCTTCGAGCAGCCGGTCCAGCACGTCGTCAAGCCGTTGTGACGGGGTGCCGTCCGGCGTGTCCTTCGCGAGCGCTCCGATCACGCGATCAAAGGTGTACTCGACCTGGCGGTAGGTGAGCTGATGCTCTGCGTGCTTCCACTGCGCGATCACCCCGAGCCGCCGCTGCACGCCCTCGGGCAGTGCTGTCAGCGTTGTGTGCACGTCGGTCAGGAACGCCGGGCGGCCGGCGCGCATCGTCAGCGTCATCCCGATCAACAGCGTCGTGACCTTCAGCTGCCGCGGCCGGACACCGATCGGGAGCAGCAGCTCGATATCGGCGACCCCGGAGACGTCGATCATCTCCTCGATCCGGTCCAGATCATCGCTCACGGCCCGTTGCCTCCCAAGATGGCGACCAGCTCGTCCTCGGTCGCTCGGGGAAGCTGCGCGGCAAGATCCCCGAGCCGCTGGCTGCAGGAGACGCCAGCGGCCTGCAGCAACGCGGACAGCCCGATCGCCCGGGCGCACTCCACCAGCCACGTGGACCGCAGCCGGCCGCTCTGGAGCCTGGGCAGCGAGCTGTCAGTGGACAGCGCCGCGCTGAGCGTGTCGGTGACGTTGCGACGATCCGGATTGCGTCCGCCGATCACGTACCGATCGCCGGCGAACGCGGCGGCTCCCAGCAGCCGCTCGTGGTAGCGCTCCAGGACCGGCACTGAGCGCGCCCGCGTACCGCTGAGCTCGACGATCACCCCGCCGCAGCGCTCAACGACATCGGTCCCGCGGACGTGCCGCAGCTCGCCGGCGATCACCCCCGCCCCAGCGCCGAGGCACACCAGCGCGCTCGCGCGCAGCCCACGCGCCCGCGTGGCCTGCGCGTCCGCGAGCCGCAGGAACCCCGCGATCTCGCCCGGCGAGTACGGGTCTTTCGCGCGCTCGCGCTGAAGCGGCACCGCTGCCGGCTGCGGGTAGCGCCCGATCGCGCGCGCCAGCGCCCGCAGGTTGGTCCGCAACGTCCGCCGCGTCGCCGGCGAGACCCCGCCGCAGCCCTGCACGATG
>JADGPN010000704.1 GCA_017882465.1 Solirubrobacteraceae bacterium | reverse complement strand
GCGCGCGTGTAGCCTCGCCCGGATCTCGTCCCCCACCAACGACCCGCTCGACGCGCACCGGGTAGCACCGGAGCGCAGCCTGGATCAGCGCATAAACGCGCTCCGCACGGCCAACGAGGTCCGCACGCTTCGCGCGCAGCTCAAGCGCGACCTCAAGGCCGACAGGGTGTCAATCGGCGCGCTGCTGCTCGACCCGCCCCCGTACCTTCAGACGGCAAAGGTGTTCGACATGCTGCTCGCGCTCCCCAAGTACGGCCGGGTCAAGGCCACCAAGATCCTGCACAGCTGCCGGGTCTCGCCCAGCAAGACATTCGGCGGCCTGACCGAGCGCCAGCGCACCGAGCTCGCCAGGCGTCTTGACCGCTAGCCGCCTGACCCAAACACGGCGAAAGGCCACCCGATCGACTCTCCTTGGGAGAGAGTCTTATTGGTGACCTTCCGTCTTCGTTAGTCTTTGCACTCGGCGCCCACCGCCCCGCATCCGTAGTCCCCGGGGCGGCGAGCGCGTGGCGGAGCTTGTCGGCTTCTCCGAGTAGCTCGTCGAGGTGGGTCTGGATCTGCTGGCGGAGTTGGTCAAGCATGGTCTGGCGGGTCCTTACAGGTTGGCGGTGTGGCTGGTCGCAGCGAGCGCCGGCGAACGCGCTCGGGCGCGGTGCGAGAGGGATTGTGGCGCGCGACGATCGGATCGCCGCGGGCTCTTCCCCTACTCTGTCACCCGAGTAGAAGTACAGCGGATGTCGATCCAGCATCACCTGGTAAAGATTCCCCTTGGCACGACGCAGGATCGACAGCGTTCCGGGGCACGCCAGCCGCCTTCGGGGGTCTTACCGCGGCCGACCTGACCTCCGCCGGCGGCCAGAGCTTCAGGCACTGACGAGTGACACACTGCAGGTGGGCCAGGCTCTCGCCGCTGAGGCTCAGGCCGCAGCGGTGCTCACGGCGCCGGCGCGGGCAGGACGGCGGCCAGGCGTGCGACTGGGGCACGCCGAGCATGCTGGCGAGGTCATAGCCGCGTTTGCTCACGGGTCGAGGATGGCTAGGTCGAGCCGGTGCAGTCGCGCCCCTGTCGGCGATCGCCTCGTGCTCGGTGATCTTTCCCTCGCTGATGATGAGACGGATGGCGAAGGGGCAGTGCCCGACCCAAACGTGCGGCCGGGTAACCCGTCAGGTTGGCGCGATGATTAGGCGATGCACTTGAACTGGCAGCCAGCCCCCGGCGTGACGAATCCGAACGAGCCGTGGCTCTACGGCGTGAATGATCCGGCGGGCGAGGTTCTCGCGCTACTGGACCCCTGGGTCGACCCGCCGCCAGGCGCCGATGACGCGATGATCGGACGGTGGCGCCTTGTGCGCTACAAGCTGCAAGACGACTCCGAGCTGCTGAACGCGCTTGCGGAGCATCCGGAGGCCGGGGACGTGTCACAGGAACTCAGGCTTGTGGTCGGTTCGGTGCTCGGTCAAGACCCCAAGTCGGTGCAGACGCTCGGCTGCGAGCGGGTCCTTGAGCTCGTCGGGGACGCGGGGCGTGACTGGGTGGCGGAACGCACCGAGCGGGCGCTGCGCCAGCTGCTTGCCGTTATTCGCGTCGGCGAGCGCGAGGAGGTCCTGGTCTCTCGGGGCGAGCTGGCGGAACTCTTGGAGCGCACGGCGGTGCTCCACGATTTGCTTGACGATTGGGTCGAGAGCGGCGGGCGGTTCACCTACCTGTACGGGTTGGTCTCGGCCATCAACGACCGCCGCGCAGGGCTGCTTGACGCGATGGACGAGCAGCCGACCTCGCTTGATGAGTGGGCGCGCTACCTGCGTCACCGGATGGTCGAGCATCTCGCCGGGGCGTCAGATGACGCCGAGATGAGCCACGAGCAGGCCGACGACCTCTCGTGGACGGCGGCGATGGCGCTGGAGGCCGCGTTCATGGTCTCAGCCCGTTGGGGAGATGACAGAGCGCTCCAGGAGATGCTGGACGACGCGACCAACTGCCTCGTGGACGCCCTCGACCACGGGCATGCCGACACCGTTGAGTGGCTGGCGTGCGCGACGCACACGAGCCTCGACATACCCGAGCCTGACGCCGCCGACGAACAGCCGCAGGACGCGCTCGGGCGGCTGCTCGCCATCTACGCCCACCTCGCCGGCGCCGTCGTCCAAGCCGGCCGGATTGGTTGTGCGCGCGCCGACCACAGTCCCGAGGACGAGTAGACGAGATAGGTCCCTGATCGGTGCACGCGCGCTGAGCGCCATCAGTCGCGACTACCCGTCGCTGTCGCCCGAGCCTGGCATCCCGTCGATCCGGCCCGAGCTCGCCGCTACGCCTCCATCAAGCCCCAGCAAGGGCGTCCAGCACCGCAACCCCGATCTACCCCTCGATGAGCGGGCTCCCGAGAATCGAGGCTAAGGGCTCACGAATGAACAACTGCTGGGGTTCCAACGAGTCAGACGCCTGCAAACTCTCGGATGAGCCCGTTGGCGTCCGGACCGTCCGCGATAATTCGATGCAGTAGAGACTTTCCCGCACGATGCTCACGGCGATTTCACAGCGATTCTCTGGACGGGAGATGAGCGTGCGTGAGAAGGGGCTGTGGGCGCAGGCGTTGAAGGCGCTGGACGACGCGCGTTTGAGCGGTGAGATCCGGCTTCGGGTTGGCGTGCAGATCGACGTTGGTTGC
>JADGPN010000163.1 GCA_017882465.1 Solirubrobacteraceae bacterium | reverse complement strand
CGAACAGCGATGCGCTGCGCTCAGTGAAGGCAGGCCGCCCCCTGGACGTGATCATCACCGACATGGGACGCGAGGGCGAGGGCGACGATGCCGGCCTGGAGCTGCTGAAAGGACTCCATGACCTCGGGGTCTCGACGCCGGTCATCGTGTACGCGAGCGCGCCCGCGGTCGCGCGCACGCGCGATCAGGCACTGAAACTCGGTGCGATTAGCGTCACCTCTTCCGCCACCGAGTTGTTCGACCTGCTCTCCCGGCTCGGACTGCCCTAGCGCCTGGGCAGGAAGGTCTGGCCGCATCGCGATCGGAGGGCCGCGGGCAAACCCTACGCGGGTGGTCCGCCGGTGCGGTAATGAAGGTGGAGCCCCGAGGCTCCACCGGCCATCAGTCCTCGCGGGGCGGCGGCTGGAACACGATCCGGTTGAGCTCCGTCAGCGCGTTGCCGCCGAGGCGCAGCACGGTCTGAAAGCCCTCCCGGCCGAGCTCGCCGGCATCCAGCGCGCGGCGCAGGTCGTCGAGCCCGGGGCGCTCCTCGTCGCGGACCTGGTCGCGGCGGGCGTCTAGCAGGATCAGGTGCCGAGGTCGCCGCTGAGCGAGCGCCAGGCGAACATAATGCTCGCGTTCCCGGGCGTCGAAGCCCTCGATCGCGATCACGACGGTCTGCTTGGCCTGCAGGCGCTTGAGGACGGCGGCGTCGAGCAGCTCACGCCCCCGCGCTTCGAGCTCGTCCGCCTCGACGCGTCCGGTGAGCAACGCGCGTACCTTCATCAGCGACAGAGTTGTCCCGCGCTCCTCGACCACGCGCTCGGCGAAACGGTCGGGTTCGGAGGCCACGGCGCCGACGATCAACAGCAGGCTGCCGGGCGAGTAGCGCAGGCGATCGGAGGGGGCCAGGACGCGGGAGCGAACCGAGACGTCGGCGGGCCGGGGAGGCGCGCCGTCGCGGCGCGGTCGCTCGGAGGACCAGCCGGTGCGCTCGTCGGCGGAGATCTTGACACTTCGGGATGAGGGGGGAATGGACACACCCCCATCATGCCTGACCGGATGCCTGGGTGGGTTCAGGTGGCTGTGCGGGTAGTGTGAGTCCATGCCCGGTTATGACGACGACGACTGGGTGGGCGAGCCTCCCGAGGGTCGCCACTCCCGTGATCGCGCCAAGCCTGAGTTCTGGAACCAGCGCTGGCCGCTGGCCTGGCTGGGTCTGATCATCGCGCTGGTCGTGCTAATCGTCGTGATCCTCGTGGCCAGGTGACATGAGCGCCTTCGACGTGATCGTGCTCGGAGCCGGCCCGGCCGGGGAGGTCGTCGCCGGGCGCCTGGCCGACCGGGGCCATACCGTCGCCATCATCGAGGCGGAGCTCGTCGGCGGTGAGTGCTCCTTCTACGCCCGCATGCCCTCGAAGGCGCGGCGGTCGTGATCGCGGTCGGGAGCGGGGCCGCCATGCCCTCGATCCCGGGACTGGCCGAGGCCCGGCCGTGGACCAGCCGCGACGCGACGACGACGGAGACGATCCCCGCGCGGGTGATCGTGCTCGGCGGCGGGGTGGTCGGGGTCGAGATGGCTGAGGCGTGCAGGCCCATATCGCCTCCGAGGTGATCGACGGCGGAGAGGCACGCGCAAGCCGCGACGCGGGCGGCCTCGCCCCGCGGGTCGTGTTCACCGAGCCGCAGGTGGCCGCGGTCGGGCTAACGCTCGACGCCGCTCGAGAGCAGGGGCTGCCCGTCCGCGCCTACGACGTGCCGAGCTCCGTGACGGCCGGCGCCAGCTTCCACGGACGCAATACGCCCGGCACCTCGCGCCTCGTCGTCGCCGAGGACCGGGGCGTGATCGTCGGCGCCACCTTCACGGGCACGGATGTGGCCGAATGGCTGCACGCGGCCACGATCGCGGTCGTGGGGGAGATCGCGGTGGAGCGCCTGTGGGACGCGATCCCGGCCTTCCCGACCCGGAGCGAGATCTGGCTGCGGCTGCTGCAGAAGCACGAGGCGACGCTGGCCGCCGAGCGCGGCTGACGGGCCCCGGGCTCAGCGCCCCTCGCCGCTCATCGGTCGCGGAGCCGCGGCGCAGGCGCCGGACGCGCTAACGGTTGCGTCCGTACAGGTCGTGCGCGTCGACCCACTCCTCGGCGACCACGGCGGAGCCGAGCGACAGCTCGCCGCACAGAACCGTGGCGGCGACGATCTCGGCGAACTTGCGCACCTTGCCGTCGCCGTAGCAGCCGAGCAGCTCGAGGCATTCGCGCTGGGTCGCCAGACCGGTGCCGCCGCCGTAGGTCGCCACGATCAGGGAGGGGATCGTGACCGAGTAGTAGTAGTCGCCGTTGTCGTGCCGCTCGGCGTAGATGAAGGCGGCCGAGGACTCCGCGACGTTGGCGGCGTCCTGGCCGGTGGCGATGAACATCGCGGTGATCCCGTTGGCCGAGTGGGCGCCGTTGTTGTTGACCCCGGACATGAAGCTGCCCAGGTTCGAGACCTGGCGCGCCCGGAACATCACCTCGGTCGAGGAGTTCATGATTCGCCGGAACAGCGCGTCGGGGATCGTCGCCTCGGCGACCACGCGCTTGCCGCGCGTGCGCAGCATGTTGACCTGCGAGCTCTTCTTGTCGGTGGCGAAGTTGGACTCGAGCAGGAACTGGTCGATGCCGGGGTAGTGATCGGTGATCCAGCGGCAGGCGGCCTGTGTCGCCTTGCCGGTCAGGTTCTGACCGGCGGCGTCGCCGGTCGTGTAGTTGAACCGGCAGAAGAGGATGCGGCTGGCCGGGTACTGCTCGATGTCCTGCAGGCGCCCCGTGCGGGTGGTCTGCTCGGCGGCGGCCCGGATCTCGTCGAGGTGCTCCGTGAGCCAATGTCCGAAGTCGCGCGCTTCGCGGGCGCTGCGGAAGATGAACGCGGGCGCCCGCTGCATGCGGTCGTCGATCACCGTCGTGGTGACACCCCCCGCCTCGTAGAGCAGCTTCATGCCCCGGTTGTAGCTGGCGACCAGGGTGCCCTCGGCCGTCGCCAGCGGGACGTAGAACTCGCCCTGGGCGTGCTCTCCGTTGACCAGCAACGGCCCGGCCAGGCCGATCGGGACCTGGGCCACGCCGATGAAGTGCTCGACGTTGCCGGCCACCGTGGTCGGGTCGAAGGAGTACCGGGAGACGTGTTCAAGCGAGGCGCCGGTGCGCTCAAGCGCGAACTGCCGGCGCGCAGTGGCTGCATCGCGGGAGTAGTCGTTCTCGCGATCCCGCGGAACGGCGACGCGGGGGTTGGTGCTGGCGGACATTGCCTGCGGCTCTCCTCTCCACTCGGCCGGACAGATGCAACATAGCGCGAGCGTGTCCACCGGCCGAGATCCTCTCGGCGGTCCAACCGCGCTACGTTTACCCGTAGCCGCATTGAGGCATCACCACGAGGACGCCCCGGGGAGGAGAGATTTCGGATGCAGACGATGAACCCGCTCGACGCGTCGTTTCTTCACGTTGAAGACTCGGTGACGCACATGCACATCGGCTCGGTGGGGATCTTCGAGGGTCCCCCGCCCGGCCCAGGAGAGGTGAAGGCGGAGATCGCCTCGAGGCTGCCCCAGGTGCCGCGCTACCGCCAGAAGGTGCGCTTCGTGCCGCTGGCGCTCGGGCGTCCCACGTGGGTCGATGACCCGCACTTCAACCTCGACTACCACGTCCGGCGCACAGCGCTGCCGGCGCCCGGCGGCGACGATGAGCTGCGGAACCTGGTCGGGCGGGTGATGTCCCAGCAGCTCGACCGGGCCAAGCCGCTGTGGGAGATGTGGGTCGTCGAGGGCCTCGACGACGGTGGCTGGGCGCTGATCTCGAAGTCGCACCACAGCATGGTCGACGGCGTTGCGGGGACGGACCTGATGAGCGTGATGATGAGTACCGAGCGCGAGCCGAAGCCGGCCGAGCCCGACGGCTGGAAGGCCGACCCCGAGCCGAACTCCGTTGAGCTGGTCGCGCATTCGCTCGCCCTCCGCGCGGCCAGCCCCTACGAGGCGGTACGAACGGTGCTCTCCGCGGCGCGGGGCCCGCGCCGTGTGAGCCGAAAGGCGCTCGACACCGCGCGCGGTCTCGTGAACCTGAGGTCCTTGCTCAACCCCAATCCTCACAGCTCGCTCAACGGGCCGATCGGCCCGCATCGGCGCTGGAACTGGGCGCGCGCGCGGCTGTCGGAGATCAAGCAGATCCGCGCGGCGCACGGCGGCACCATCAACGATGTCGTGCTGGCCGCGATCACCAACGGCTTCCGCGAGCTGCTGCTGGCTCGCGGCGAGGACGTCGAGGGTCGGGTGATCCGCTCGCTGGTCCCGGTGTCCGTGCGCGCCAAGGACCAGCACGGAGTCCTCGACAACAAGGTCTCGGCGATGTTCGCGGAGCTGCCGATCGGGATCGAGGACCCGGTGGCGCGGCTGGGCGCGGTGCATGAGGAGATGCAGCAGCTGAAATCCTCGGGCCAGGCGGTGGCGGCCGAGCGGCTGACCGCGCTGGGCGGCTTTGCCCCCGCGATGCTGCTGTCGCTGGCCGGACGCGTGGGCACACACCTGCCGCAGAACAGCATCAACACCGTCACCACCAACGTCCCCGGCCCGCAGAAGCCGCTGTACCTTGCCGGGCGCCGGATGCTCGAGGCGTTCCCGTTCGTCCCCCTCGGTGGCCACGTGCGCGTGGGAGTGGCGATCTTCTCCTACGACGGGGGGATCAACTTCGGGGTCACCGGCGACTGGGACAGCGCCGCCGACATCGGCGTGCTGTGCCGCGGCATCGAGCACGGGATCGCGGAGCTGCTGCCCTCGCCTGCCGAGCCGGAGGCCGGCGCGCGACCGGAGCCCGAGGCGGGCGCACGACCGGAGCCCGAGGCTGCCGAGCCGGCCGCCGTGACCGAGCAGGTGCCGGCCGACTGACGGCGCCGAGCCCCGGTGCGGCGTCAGGCGATGCCGTCGATCACCAGTTCCCGCGCGCCCGAGGGCGTCTGGACGTGCACCACGTCCCCGACGCGGTGGCCGATCAGCGCCTTCGCGACCGGCGAGGAGATCGACAGCGTCCCCTGAGCCGGCTTGGCCTCGTGCCCGGAGATGATGCGCAGCGTCTGCTCGCGACTCGACTTGCGGTCGGTGAACGAGACCGTCGAGCCGTACTGCACCGTCTCGGATGAGACGGCCGCCTCGACCACGACCGCGGTGCGGATGCGCTCGCGGGTCCTCGCGATCTTCGTCTCCAGGTGCGCCTGCTCCTCCTTGGCGGCGTGGTACTCGGCGTTCTCCTTCAGGTCGCCCCACTCGCGAGCGGTCTTGATCCGTCCCGCCATCTCGCTGCGGCCGGTGGTCTCGAGTGTGCGGAGCTCGGCATGGAGAGCCGCGAGCTCCTCGGCGGTCATCAGGGTGTCGTCCATCGGCCTGTCCTCATCTCGTGCGCGTGCGTTCGGCTTTCATTGTTTGTAGCGCCTCGGGCGAGGCGGCCGCATGGCGCCGCTCAGGTTCTGGACCAGGCGGCCGATCACGGGGCTGAGAAGGCGCCGGTTGGCCATGGCCTGCCTTCAGCGTGGACAGCTTGCTCTCCAGCTCAGCTACCGAAACGGCGCCGATCGTGCACGAGCAGATCGTCACGGGCGACGGGATGGTCGACTACGGGCAGGGCTTCCACCTCGGCCCCGAGGAACGGCTGGGGGCCTTCGCCGTGCTCGTCTCCGCGCTGGGGTCGCTGATCGCGGTGCCCGCAGTGGCGGGCGAGGTGGTCACTCGCGAGGGAAGCCTCGGCAGCCGGTTCTATCTCGTGGCCGGGGGGCGCTCGCCGTGTCGGTGCATGGCGTGGAGGTCGGGGTCCTCGAACCGCGCACGACGCCGCGATCGTCCTCGCGCCCCGCGGAGGTGCCGGCGAAACGGTCGCGCTCGTGGTCCTACACCAGCTCCGGATCGGCCAGCCCCTGCTCATGCATCTGACCGCACCCTCCCTCGGGTGCCGCGGCCGGCGCAGACGATTGATGACCGTGTCACTTGCGGTACCCACGCCTCGCGCGAACGCAAACTGGACATCTGTTCGACGGCGTGTCGCTGGTGTCACGAGCAATCGCGCCCAGCCGTCACTGGAACAGCGCGTCGACCGACACGCTGATCTTACGCAGCTCCCCGCCGGCCCTCGCCGGCACGCCGGACCCGTCGACGCGGCGGACCACGTCGCAGGTCTGGCGCACCTCCTCGGTCAGGAACCGGGACGGCTTGCCGTACCCGTGGCTGTCGTCGCTGCCGCGTGGGCGGTGGTAGTAGCGGACCGGGACGTAGAGGTAAAGCTGGCGCCGCGCGCGGGTCAGTGCCACGTAGAGCAGGCGGCGCTCCTCGTCGACGTTCTCACGCGAGCCGGCGGACATGTCGGCGGGGAAGTTGCCGTCGTAGAGGGCGAGCACGTGCACCGCCTCCCACTCGAGGCCCTTGGCGGAATGGATGGTCGAGAGCACGAGGTAGTCCTCGTCGAGATGCGGCGGGCCGGCGAGGTCGGCGCTCGACTGCGGCGGGTCGAGCGCCAGCTCGGCGGCGAAGTGCCCCAGATCGGAGGACTCTCGGGCGGCGGCGACAAGCTGCTCGAGGTCTCCGAGCCGCAGCGCGCCGTCGGCGTAGTTGGCGGTGATCAGGGGAGCGAGCGCGTCCCGGAGCGCTTCGGCCTGCACGCCCGGTGCCTTCGCCTCGAACGCACCGCGGAGCGCCGCGACCAGCGCGTCGGCGGGAGCCCGAGCGCCTGCGGGCAGGCGCTCTCGGGCCTGCTCCCAACCGCCGAGCGGGCCGGCTCCCGGGGAGCTGATGAGCATGTCCAGCACACGGCGCGCCGTCACCGGCCCAACGCCGTCGAGCAGCTGCAGCACCCGGAACCAGGACAGCTCGTTGGCCGGGTGGTCGACGAGCCGGAACAGCGCGATCAGGTCCTTGACGTGCGCCGCCTCGAGATAGCGCAACCCCCCGTATTTGACGAACGGGATCTGGCGGCGCCCGAGCTCGAGCTCCAGCAGGTCGCTGTCGTGGGAGGCGCGCATCAGGACAGCCTGGCGGCGCAGCTCCATCCCCTGCTCGCGGGCCTCGAGCACGCGCTCGCACACCTCGGTCGCCTGCGCCGCTTCATCGCGGACGAAGAGCAGTTCGGGGCGGGTGCCCGCCTCGCGCTCGCTGTGCAGCCGCCGGCGATATGACCGCGAGGCTTGGGCGGCGAGCGCGTTGGCCGAGTCGAGGACCGGCTGCGAGGACCGGTAGTTGCGCTCGAGGGTGACGATCGACGTGCCGGCAAAGTGGGACGGAAACTCGAGCAGGTGTTCGGCCGAGGCCGAGCGCCAGCCGTAGATGGCCTGCAGATCGTCGCCGACCGCGGTGACCTCGTGGGACTGGCGCCGCAGGCCGCGCACGATGTCGACCTGAAGCCCGTTGACGTCCTGGTACTCATCGATCAGGACGTGGTCGAAGGCGGAGTCGATCGCCGGGCCGATCACCTCGTCGGCGGTCAGCGCGCGCCAGTACAGCAGCAGGTCGTCGAGGTCCAGCACGCCCAGCGAGCGTTTGCGCGCCGTGTAGGTCTTGAACAGGGTGGCGATGTCCTCGACGTGATCCTCGCACCAGGGAAAGCTCTCGGCCACGAGCTCGGACACGGTGCGGCCCGCGTTCACGGTCCGCGAGTAGATGTCGAGCAGCGTGCCCTTGCGCGGGAAGCGGCGCTGGCTCTGGGCGTGGCCGTGTTCCTCGCGGATCAGGTCGAGCAGATCGGCGCCGTCGGCTGAGTCGAGCACGGCGAATCGGGGCGCCAGGCCCATTGAGTCGGCGTGCAGGCGCACGAAGCGGTGCGCCACGGAGTGAAAGGTGCCGCCGAGAACTCCGCCCGCGCCGCGTTCCATCGGCACCAGGGACCGGGTTCGCTGCAGCATCTCGCGGGCGGCGCGGCGGGTGAAGGTGAGCAGCAGGATCCGCTCCGGGGCCGTGCCCTGGGCGACCAGCCAGGCGACCCGGGCGCACAGGGTGGTGGTCTTGCCGGTTCCCGCCCCGGCGACGATCAGCAGCGGCCCCGCGGGGTGTGTCGCGGCGGCCAGCTGCTCCGGGTTCAGATCATCAAGCCACGCCGCCGTGCCGGGTGGGCGAGCAGGGGACAGGGCCGGTGGGGGAGCAGGGGACAGGGTCTCGAACATGCGTTCGGGCAACCTAGGGCGAGGATCGGACGGACTGCAAGCCGGCTCTCAGCCGCGCCACCTCCCTGGGCCCCACCCGGTTAGATTGCTCGCTCCCGCCGTCGCCAGAAAGGTCACCGCCATGCCCCAACGCGCCGCAATCGTCACCGGAGGCTCCCGGGGTATCGGCTTCGCGATCGCTGAGGTGCTGGGCGAGGAGGGGTTTCGCGTGACCATCGCCGCGCGCAAGCCGGATACGCTCGAGCGAGCTGCGGCCGAGCTGCGCGAGAAGGGGATCGAGATCGAGGCCGTGGCGGCGAACATGGCCGAGGAGGAGGGAATCCACGCTGTCGTCGAGCGACACGGCGAGCGCTTCGGCCGTCTCGACGTGCTCGTCAACAACGCCGGCGTGGGGATCGGCGCCACGGCCGGCGAGCACCAGACCAAGCACATCGACATGCAGCTCGACGTCAACCTGCGGGCGATCGTGGTCTTCTATCGTGAGTGCCTCGAGCTGCTGCGCTCGGCCGGCGCCGAGCATCGCAACGCCCTCGTCGTCAACCTGGCGTCGCTGGCGGGCAAGTCGCCCCAGCCGTGGCTGTCGGTCTACTCGGCCACGAAGGCCGCCGTCATTGCCTACACGCAGGCGATGAACAAGGAGCTGAACGGCGAGGGCATCAAGTCGGTCGCGTTCTGCCCGGGGTTCGTCGACACCGACATGACCGTGTTCGTCAAGGAGACGGTTCCGGCCGAGGAGATGCTGCGCACGAACGACATTGCCGAAGCGCTGCGCTTCCTGCTCCGGGTCTCGCCGGCCTGCGTGATCCCTGAGATCGTCTTCCAGCGGCCGGGCGAGACGATCTGACTCGAGGCTGGGGCCGCGCCTGGGGCGGTGGTCCGGGAGTCGTGGCTGATGCGCTTCCACACCCAGACCGCCGGCGTGTCGCTGACCGCTCAGCAGCCGCTGAACAACATCATCCGCACGGCGATCGAGGCCCTGG
>JADGPN010000703.1 GCA_017882465.1 Solirubrobacteraceae bacterium | reverse complement strand
CGCTGGTGTAGCACCGCGGCTCTCCGCCGACTCGACCGTACTCACCGACCGGCGGTCGACGGCGCGCCCGTCGAGACGTCGCTTCTCTCCGCCCATCAGACCCACAGCCTGAGGATCACGGGAGCCCCGGAGGTAGCGGTCGATCCTCTTGTCCGCAGCACGCAAACCACTTTCTCATGCGCCTATTTGACTCCAAGTCTCGTTTGTTGTCTGTCGCGGTCGGTGCGATGGGTGTCGGTTTCGCCTTCGAAGCGTTGCACGCCTTGTTTGGTTTGGGGGGCCACGGTCTTGATGCCTTTACCAAAGATGGGGTCTACACCGCGGTCGAGCTGGTCGCGGTAGCGATCTGCGCGACTCGTGTGCTGAGAAGGCGGGATGACCGGTGGGCTTGGGCGTTCATGACCGTAGGTCTGCTGGCATGGACCGGAGGAGATCTGATCTGGACAATCTGGCTGAATAACGTGGCCAACCCGCCGACCCCGTCGGTCGCTGACGGTGTCTATCTCGCGATGTATCCCGCCGTATACGTCGCGATGATGCTGTTGATTCGTTCACGGCTTCGACATGCGAGCGCGGCGCAATGGCTGGACGGCGCGGTCGTGGGGTTGACGATCGCAGCGATCGGCGCGGCGCTGATCTTCTCGACCGTGCTCGGCACGAGCAAGGGCCGTTTCATCGAGGTGGCCGTTGACGCCGCCTATCCATTGGGGGACTTTGCGCTTCTGGTCTTTGTCGTCGTCGCCTTCTCGCTCTTTGGTTGGCGGCCAGGCCGCCTGTGGTCGTTGCTGGGGGCGGGTATCGTGGTCTCTGCGCTGGCGGACATCATCTACGTCTACCAGGTCGCCAAGGGGACATATGTCGCCGGCGGGGTGCTGGACACAATGTGGCCGGCCTCGATGAGTCTGTTCGCGCTGGCGGCATGGAGCCCGGCCAGGCCTCGTGTCGCGCACCCGGTGGCTGCCTCGCACACGATCGTTCTTACGCTGCTGGCTGCGGGTGGCGCTCTGGTCTTGCTCGTTGTTGCCGCGTTTCGTCCGGTTACCCCGCTTGCCGTGGGGCTCGCAGCCGGCGCACTGGTCGCGGCCACGGCGCGTGCGATGTTCACGTATCTGGAGAACGTGCGGATCCTTCGCCGTAGCGCTCATGAAGCAGTCACCGATGGCCTGAGCGGACTCGGCAACCGGTGCAGGCTGATGGCGGACCTCGAGGCGGCTGTTAGTCGCGCCGATCATGGCTACGCGTCCACCCTGGTCTTCTTCGATCTCAACGGCTTCAAGCGCTACAACGACAGCTTTGGGCACGCCGCCGGCGATTCGCTGCTGGCGCGCTTCGGAGCCGCCCTGAGCGCAGTGATCGAAGCTGAGGGGCAGGCTTATCGTCTCGGCGGAGATGAGTTCTGCGTGCTGCTCGAAGGGAGATTCGCCCGTCATCACCGACTGCTCGCAGGCGCGGCCTCAGCGCTGACCGAACGAGGCAGCGCTTTCACCGTCAGCGCTTCCTTTGGGGTTGCCATCGTTCCCGATGAAGCGCACAGTGCCAGCACCGCACTGCAGTTGGCCGACGAGCGCATGTACGCCGACAAGGCCAGATCAAGCCGGACCAGCCGCGCAGAAACGCGCAACGTTCTCCTGCAGCTACTGAACGAGCGCACACCCGATCTTCACGAGCACGCCAATGGCGTGGGTGAACTCGCTTCCGAGCTCGCACGCCAATTCTCGCTCGACTCTGATCAGCGTGACGAGCTGCAGCGTGCCGCGGAGTTGCACGACATCGGCAAGCTCGCCATTCCTGACGAGATCTTGCACAAGCCCGGACCCCTGAACGACGCGGAGCGGCAGTTCATGCGACAGCACACGGTCATCGGCGAGCGCATCCTCAACGCCGCTCCAGCCCTGCGGCCCGTCGCCCGGATCGTGCGCGCAACCCACGAGCGTTGGGACGGAACCGGCTATCCAGACGGTCTCGCCGGCCCGGCCATCCCACTCGGTGCCCGCATCGTAGCCGCCTGCGATGCCTACAAGGCCATGACCACCGAGCGCTGTTACCAGGCAGCCCGCACCACGCCCGACGCGATCGCGGAGCTCCAACGCAACGCCGGCAGCCAATTCGACCCCGCAGTCATCGAAACGCTCTGCCGTTACCTATCAAGTCGACAACGACCGCAAAACCAAGCCCATCCAGCGGAACGACAAACATCACGTCCACTCCCACCCCAACGCGACCCCTCCACAGCCTCCGAAGCCACACTCACGACAGAACTCTGCGATCCGCGTACAGTAGGAACACCCCAGCCGGTAAGCCTGGATCAACGTGGTCGTCGCTCAGCAACGCCGTGATCTTGGCGTCGCGCGCACCACGAGATCCTTCCCCACAGTACTGGGAAGGCACGCCGATCGGAGCGCCAACTGTCGCTGCCAGGATGGGGAAGTGTCCCTCGGCACCGCCGTAGCCGCTACTCGGCCCGTGAGGAACATCGGAACAGGATCCGGCGCTAAGGAGTCAAGGGGCGGGAGCGCAGGTCGCCGTGCCGTACGCGCGCGCGGGAAACAAATGCGCGGTCCGCGCGTTCGCAGCGTGGCTCCAGGCCGCCGGGATCCACCGCGGCCCGGTGTTCCGACAGATGCGCCGCGGCGACATCGCGCCGACGTCGCCCTGTTCGGGCTAGCTGCC
>JADGPN010000702.1 GCA_017882465.1 Solirubrobacteraceae bacterium | reverse complement strand
TCGCGGTCCGGGGCCGGGGCACGAGCACCCCACGCTGATCCTCACCAACGACCGGACCAGCCCACCAAAGACGATCGTCGGCCGGTTCGCCAAACGGATGCGGATCGAGCAGCGCCTCGCTGAGCAGATCCGCAGCTTCCACCTCGACGCGCTCAGCTCAGCCGTCGCGCTCAACGTCGACCTCGATACCACCCTGACCGTCTGGGCCGCCGCCGCCTACGACCACCTCCGTCAACGCCTCCCCGGCTACGAGGCCATGACACCCGACACCATCTGGTGGCGCTTTCATCAGCACCAGCGGCCAAATCACGATCGAACCGCACCAAGTCACCTGCCGCCTCAAAAACCGGACCTACAGCCCCATCATGCACAGCGCAAACCTCCTCCCCGACCGAGATCCCCTGGTGGAACGACCGGCCGCTGCGATTCCGGTTCGCCTGAACCCATCCGCCGCCCAGCCAGCCACGCCCGACCAGGTGCCAAAGCGCTATTTGGAAATCAGGCGCCGGACGGGATGCCCGACGACTCTGCCTGGGAGGGTCTACACGCCGACGACAACCAGCGATTGAGCTGTCGGCCGTGACCGGCCTGCTCGGTTACGTAGCCGCCCCGTTGCTCCCCTCGCGTGTGACGGTGGCGGGTTGCGTCTCGGCCGCGATCGGACGTGTTCGCGCCGGGCGCGGGGAGGTGACGGCGTCTATGTTGTCGTTGGGGGCGGGGCTCCAGGCGGGTAGTGGATCGAGCTGCCAGAGGTCCGCGGGGTGCTCGTCGATCCAGCGCTGCGCGTCGGTTTGGCCGAGCTGGATTAGTTCCTCGGCGAATTCGCCGGCGAAGAACAGGTAGCTCAAGAGCTCGCCGTGCATCGCGTCGGCGCGGGCGTCGAGGATCTTCCCCAGCAGCCACAGATCGCGCGCGCCGGCGTTCCAGGGGCGCCGGTAGCGCTTGCGGTAGACGCGGCGGGCGATCTCGCCGATCGCCAAGGGGTCCTCCGGGGCGATGAAGATGTAGGGCACGGGCTGGACCGGCTCCGCCAGACCGCTGGGCTGCTGCTGGCGAGCAGCAGGACGGTGGTTGCGAGAACGTCCATTAGTGGCCGTGAGTCCCGCTGCGATTAGGGCGTTTGTGTTGGCTAGCGTGCGGATGTCCTGGGCCAGCGGGTCGCCGAGCGCGGCGTGCAGCAGGTGCGCGGCTCCGACGTAGAAGTCGGGCTGCTGCTCGGGCGGTGGCGTGCGGCTCGGGGCGACGGAATTGAGCGCGATCACGATCACCCGCTTGGCTCCCAGCCACAGCGCCGGCTTGATCGGCGTGTTCAGCCGCGAGCCACCGTCGTAGTACCAGTCGGCTGCCGGCTCGGGCTTGGTCACGCGCACGGCCGGGAACAGCGCCGGGATCGCCGAGGACGCCAGCATGTGTTCTATGCCCAGGTTGGGGGTCGCGACGTACTCGATCCCGCGCAACGGGTCCTCGCGGTGTCGCGGAATCCCGCCCTGATGAAACACGACCGACCGGTTGCCATAGGCGGGGGCCGCGACCACCCCGAGCGCCAGCCGCTGCTCGCGGATGTTCTCGCCCAGCTGGTCGAAGTCCACCAGCTTCTCGAGCGTCTGCGGCAGCGGTTCGGGGTGCAGGATCGACGAGCCGTGCATGCTGCTGACGGGCAGAAACTCGCCGACGTAGCGCATAAACCGAGTCGCGCCGCCAAGCGCCATCAGCGGCGCGCACACGTCCCCGAAATTCAAATCGCGCCAGAACCGCAGCCCGTCCTCGATCGCCTCCGCAGTAGAACGATGCCAATTAGCCACCAGATACGCCGAGATCAGCGCCCCCGCGCTCGTCCCAACGATCACCCTCACCTGATCCTTAAGCTCGGGCAACAGCACCGACAACGCCCCGGACGCGTACGCCCCACGCGCCCCGCCCCCACCGAGCACCAAACCAGCGTCACCCCCGGCGCCATTCTCCCCACTCACGGCGCCACCCCTCACGACCGCCTGCTTCACGACCGCGCTGCGCTTGGTGCCGGTGGCCATTCGATGCTCCCTTTCAGAACATATGTTCGTATGGCATCCACGCTACCCCGCCGAGCACGCTCCTGGCATCCGTAAACCCGTGCCAACCGGGCCCGTAGGAACCCACACCGGCTGGCGGGCGCGCCCTTGATTCGGCACCTGACACCACCGCCAGACCTCCGGATCGGCCAGCGCCGAGGATCTCCCGTTCTGAACCAATGCGACATAGCATCCGGCCAACTCTTCAGGGCGGGCGGAGGCGCGAGGATGTCCGGATGCATCGTGCGCCGATTCTTGGCTCTCTAGTCGATCCAGCACCTGCGGGAGGAAGCGAAGTCCCGAGGGGCGATGAGCGGGAGCAATGACCGGTCACAGCCGCTCGCTATGTCTGGTTGGGTGGTTTGGGCTTGGCCGGTCGCGTTCGTCGACGGCTGCTGCGGGATCGTGCTGGCCCTTTCATTGCCGGTGGCTTCGCGGAGCTGTTGTGTCTCGCGTGCCGGGCGGGCTCGTGCGCGGATGGGGTGTCGGCTGGGTGCGCGCGGGCCTGGCCGGCGCTGGTCAGTTCGTACTGCCATTCGTGGTCGAGAGAGTCATATCCGGCGGGCTCGAGCATGCCGTCGCGAATCGCGGCTGTCCAGGCTGTCGCGACCGCGCGACGATC
>JADGPN010000162.1 GCA_017882465.1 Solirubrobacteraceae bacterium | reverse complement strand
ACGACCCGGGCGGCGACCCTTCCGGCCTCGACGTCGGCGATCGCCTCGTTGACCTGGTCGAGCGATCGAGTCTCGCGGATCACGGAGGTCTTGCCCGCCGCGTGCAGCTCGAACACCTCGCGCACATCATTTCGTGTGCCGACGATCGAGCCCGCGATCGTGATTGCGTTGAGCACGGTCTCGAAGATCGGGATCGTGACGTCGTTGTCCGCCGGCAGGGCGACGAACACCAGCTTCCCGCCGGGGCGCACCGAGCCATAGGCCTGCTCGAACGCCCGCGGCGAAACGGCGAGGGCGATCGCCTGATCGGCGCCGCCGAGCCGCTGGATCGCTTCGACCGGGTCTTCCTTTGCGGCGTTGACGGTGAACTCCGCGCCCAGCTTGCGTGCGAGGTCGAGCTTCTCGTCGACGATGTCAACCGCGACGACTCTCCCTCCGGCCAGTGCTGCGTATTGGATTGCGAGGTGCCCCAAACCGCCGACGCCGAACACGGCAACGAAATCGGAGGAGCGCGTGCCCGCAACCTTGACCGCCTTGTACGTGGTCACGCCGGCGCACGCGAGTGGCGCGGCGTCGAATGGGTCGACGCCCTCGGGGACCTTGACGACGTAACGGGCGTAGGCGGTGGCGTACTCGCCCCAACCGCCGTTGATCGAGTAGCCCATCTTCTCCTGCTCGGGGCACAGCGTCTCCCAGCCGGAGATGCAGTATTCACACGTTCCACATGCGTAGCCAAGCCACGGCATCGCGACGCGATCCCCGACCGTGACCTCGCTCACGCCCGGAGCGACGTCGGTGACAATCCCGACGCCCTCGTGACCGGGGATGAACGGCGGCGAGGGCTTGACCGGCCAGTCTCCGTGCGCGGCGTGGATGTCGGTGTGGCACAGCCCGCTCGCCTCTACCTTCACGCGCGCCTGACCCGGACCGAGTTCCGGCATCGGAACCTGCTCCACGACCAGTGGACTGCCGAAGTCGTGGACGACGGCAGCGCGGTAACTGGTGGGCGGCGCAGCCGCCGGATGCGTCTGCGGGCTAGTAACTGTCGGCATGTCTGGCTCTCCTCGAGCGGACGCCAATCTCCCGGGCGCACAGTCCCGGGGACGCAATCCCTTGATTGAAACGGGCCTGGGGACCTCGCGATCCCGGGCGGACCCATGCCGGAAGCCAATCGTCGGCAAGTCTTGACGCCGGCAAGCCGGTGGTCGGCAACCGTCTATATTCGACCTTACTCCTCTGTGCAAGCAGCGCAAGAGTTAACTGCATCCGACACGGAAGGCACCACATGGAGTCGACGCTTCCGGGCCCGGTGCGAGCAGCGACGAACGGCGAGGCCCCGGCGTCTCGCGTCAGGGCCATGCGCGTCGGCGTCGTCTCAACCTATCCACCACGGGCGTGCGGCATCGGCACCTTCTCGCGGGATCTGCGCGACGCCCTGCTCGGCGCTGACGATGTGGCGGCGGTCGACCTCGTGGCGATCGTCCGCGAGGACGATGGCGACCAACCGGCCGAGGTTCTCACCCGGATCCACCAGGACCAGCGCGGGGACTACGCCGCCGCCGCGCGTGCGCTCGAGCGCCGGGCGGACGACGTCGTCGTGATTCAGCACGAGTACGGGATCTTCGGCGGAACGGAAGGCGAATACATCCTGTCCCTGGCCACCGAGCTGCGTCAGCCGATGGTGCTGACGCTGCACACGGTCCTGTCGGCGCCGTCGGTCCGCCAGGCCGAGACGCTCCGCGCGCTGTGCGATTGCGCTGCACTGGTGTGCGTGTTCACCGACACGGCGCGGCGGATGATCCTCGATGCGCGGTTGGTCTCCCCGGAACGGGTCCGCGTGGTGCCCCACGGCGGCCCGATCGAGCTGCTCCCCGACTGCAGCGCCACCGACGGCCCTGCTCGCCTGGCGCCGCGCACCGACGGCCGGCCGTCGAGCACCATCGGCACCGGTGAGCCCGTGCTGGCGACCTTCGGGCTGATTTCGCCGGGGAAGGGGATCGAGCTGGCCATCGCGGCGATGCCGGAGATCGTCGCGCGCCATCCGCAGGCGCTGTACGTGATCGCCGGTCAGACCCACCCTGAGGTGGCCAAGCTCCACGGCGAGGAGTACCGGATCTCGCTCGAACGCCTGGCTCGCGATCTCGACCTGACCGATCACGTCGTCTTCGACGATCGCTTCCTGGACATCGATGACCTGTCGTCGATGCTGGCGGCGACGACCATCTATCTGACGCCGTACCGGTCGCGTGAGCAGATCGTGTCCGGCGCCCTGACCTTCGCGATCGTGGCCGGCTGCCCGACGGTCTCGACGCCGTACTTCTACGCGGAGGACCTGCTGGCCTCGGGCGCCGGAGTCCTGGTGCCGTTCGACGATCCCGCGGCTCTGAGCGCGGCGGTCATCGGCCTCCTCGGCGAGCCGGAGCGGCTGGCCCGGATGCGCCGTGAAGCTCGGCGGGTCGGAGCCGGTCTGGCCTGGCCGCAGGTGGGCCGGCAGACCGTCGAGGTGCTCCGCGAGGCCCTGGCGCTGGGGCCGCCGAGCACGGCTCGGCATCCGCCGCCGGCCGTGCTGCCACGAGCACGCGGGTCGCACCTGCTGACGCTGGTCGACGACGCCGGGATCGTCCAGCATGCCGACGGCGTCGTGCCGGTGCGCTCGTCGGGGTATTGCACCGACGACGTGGCGCGCCTGGCCGTCGTCGCGCTGGGGCTCGGCCGGACCACGGGCGCCGAGACCTACCAGCGCATGCTCTCCCGCAGCCTGGCCTTCCTGCGTCACGCTTGGAGCGCCGAGGCCGGCGGGATGCGCAACTTCATGTCCTACGATCGTCGCTGGCTCGACGGACCGCACAGCGGGGATCATCTGGGGCGCGCCGCCTGGGCGCTGGGCGAGGTGGTGGCGGCCGAGCCCGTCGCTGGATTGCTGGAGCCGTGCCGGGTCCTCCTGCGCGAGATGATTCCGGCGCTCGCGGCGCAGCGCTCGCCCAGGACGATGGCCTTCGCTGCGCTCGGGCTCGCCCGAGCGGACCCTGAGGTGCTCGGTGAGGACGCGACGGACGTGCTCCGAGCCCTCGCCGGACGGCTTGCCGATCAGCAGCGCGCCAACGCATCGCCGGGCTGGTACTGGGCCGAGGACCTCCTGGCCTACGACAATGCCCGGCTGCCCCAGGCTCTGATCGCCGCCGGTGCCCGCCTCGGCGACGCGGAGATGGTGCGCGAGGGGGTCCGCTCGCTCGAGTGGTACACGGGCGAGCTCGAGATCGACGGTCCATGGGTGCAGCTCGTCGGGCACCGCGGCCGCCGCCGCGGCGAGCCGCGCTCGGGGCACGGTGACGAGCAGCCGCTCGACGCCGCTGCCCTGGTCGAGGCCCAGGTCGAGGCCTTTCTCGTCACGGGGGACGATGAGCGCGCCCGCCATGCCGTCCGCGCCTTCGAGTGGTTCCTGGGTCGCAACCGGCTCCAGCAGTCCGTGTACGACTTCTCCACCGGAGGAGTCCACGACGGCCTCGGAGAGTCCGAGCTCAACCCGAACGAGGGTGCCGAATCGACGCTCGCCTGGCTGCAGGCGCTGCTCGTGCTCGACGCCGCCGGGCTTCGAGCCACGCCGCCCGAATGACAGGTACTCCGTGATCGACAGCGCGTCCCTGTTCACCCGCCACTCGGGCAATCCGCTGCTCGCCCCGGAGCGCTGGCCCTATCCGATCAACGCGGTGCTGAACGCGGGAGCCACCATGGTCGGAGACGAGACGGTGCTGCTGTGCCGGGTCGAGGACCGGCGCGGCTTCTCGCATCTGACCTGCGCCCGCTCGCGTGACGGCGCCTCCAACTGGGTCGTCGACGAGCGTCCCGCCCTGGCCTACGACGGCACCCACGCCGAGGAGGAGTGGGGCCTCGAGGATCCGCGCGTCACCCACGTCGAGGAGCTCGGCCTGTGGATCATCGCCTACACCGCCTTCGGCCGCGGCGGCCCGGCCATCTCACTCGCCCAGACGGAGGACTTCACGACCTTCGAGCGCCTGGGGCTTGCCATGGGACCCGACGACAAGAACGCCGCTCTGCTGCCGCGCCGGATCGGCGGCGATTGGCTGCTGTTCCACCGCCCGGACTCTGAGCACGGCGCCGAGGTGTGGCTGTCACGATCCTCGGACCTCAGGAAATGGCGGGCGCCCGAGCTGGTCATGGGCCGCCGGCAGGGCGGCTGGTGGGACTCGGCGCGCGTGGGCATGGGCCCCCCGCCGCTCGAGACCGAGCACGGCTGGCTGGTGGTCTACCACGGGGTGCGGCAGACCGTGGCCGGGGGGCTGTACCGAGCCGGGCTGGCGCTGCTCGACCTCGAGCAGCCTGCGCATGTTCTGCGGCGCTCTGAGGAGTGGGTGCTCGGGCCGACCGCGGATTACGAGACCTCCGGCGACGTGCCCAACGTCGTCTTCCCGTGCGGCCTCGTCCACCACCCGGACACCGATCGTCTCTGCCTCTACTACGGGGCGGCCGACACCCGCGTCGCCATGGCTACCGCCCGCCGCTCGGATGTCCTCGATTACCTTCTGTCCTGCCCGCCGGGCTGAGAGCCTCGGACGCTCCGCTCACGAGCTCCGCGCGGGCCTCCGGCGCAGGTTCAGCCTCGATTGGCGGGGTGTCCGCCGCGGAAGGTTCAATAACCCCGTGCATTCAAGCCACTCGATCCTCAAGGAGTCAGGTTGCCGCTAACCCAGACACAACTCGCGACCGCCGTCGCCGACCGGGCCGAACTGAGCAAGGCCGACGCGAAGCGGGCGCTCACAGCGCTCGAGGAGATCGTGCTCGAGGAGCTCGGCAACGCGCAGAAGGTGCGAGTAGGCGGTCTCGTGCAGCTGACCGTCCGCGTCAAGCCGGCGCAGAAGGCGCGCAAGGGCCGGAACCCGGCGACGGGCGAGGAGATCACGATCGCGGCCAAGCCCGCGGGCGTCGACCTGCGCGCGCGACCGCTAGCCAAGGCCAAGGCCGCTCTGCCAACGGTTCAGAAGGCGCGCCGGCGACTCGCCGCCTGAATCAAGCTCACCGCGTGAGCGCGCCCGGACCCTCCCGGCTCGGGCCCGGAGGCTGGTCGGTGTCCGGGCGGGGGAGCAGGATGAGTCCGAGTCCGAGCAGCGGGATGACCAGCAGGGCGAACGCCGCGCAGTAGAGGAGCGGGCGCCGGAAGCTGTGGGTCGCCGCACGATCGATCACCGCTTCGACTCTCGCCTCGAGCAGGGCGAGCTGGGCTTTGACCGGGGCGCTGGCAGTGGCCTCCACCTGTGCGAACGGCGGTCCGATGTCGGGGAGGCGGCTGGGGGGAGCCTTGGCGTTGGCCGCGAGCAGCCCGGCGGCCAGCTGAGTCTTCAGATCCCCCGGGATCGGGGCCACGATGACCTCGGCCGCGACAGAGGGAACCGCCCGGTCAGACGTGTCCTGGAGCTCGTTCACGAACACCGGCGTGAGGATGAGCAGCCCCAGCACGAGTCCGGCGTCGCGAGCTGCGACCGTCTTCGCGGCGCGGGCCACCAGCGTGCCCGAGCTGCGCAGAGCGTCGCTGGTCAGCGCTGGGAAGGCCATGCCCAGGCCGACTCCGCACACCGCCAGCGCCACCAGCACCCACCCCAGCTGGCGGTGGGAAACGAGAGCGAGCCCGGTCAGCCCGGCGGCGAGGGTGAGGGCGCCGGCGGCTCCCAGCACGACCGGTGAACGGCCCCTGGTGAGACGCTCGGCCAACCACGTGCCCAGCGGGATCGCGCTCAGGACGGCGGCGGCGCCAAGCGGGGTCGCTCCCCACCCGTTGATCAAGAGGATCGTCACCAGGAACAGAGCGCCGATCAGTCCAGCGGACATGAACAGCAGCGCGAGGTTGGCCGTGACCGGTTTCAGACCGGTGCTCTCGCGCTCGGCGCCGGGGCCAGGATCGACGGGCTGCTCGGGTGCGGGCGTCGACGGCTGGGCTGTGTGCGCCGCCGGCTGCGGCCGGTGCGCGGCGAGCACCGCGAGTGCCGCGGCGGCGGCGACCGGCGCCTGGGCGAGGAAGATCGCGCGCCAGTCGAACACCTCCGTCAGCAGGCCCCCGACGGCGGGCCCGATGGCGGCGCCGAGAGCGGCCGCCGTCGCCCAGCCGGCCAGCGGCGATTCGCCGGAACGCGTCGCCACGGCGAACACCGGTAGCGAAGCGCACAGCAGCAGCGCACCCCCGAGGCCCTGCACCGCGCGCATGCCCACCAGGACGCCCATCGTGCCGGCCGCGCCCGAGCCCAGCGACGCCAGCCCAAACACCGCCAGCCCGGCGACCAGCGCCCGGCGGGAGCTGAGCCGGCCCGCCATCGGAATGATCGCGAGAGCGCCGACGATCAGCGCCAGGTTGTAGGACGCGATAACCCAGACCACGTGCGAGATCGACGTGTGCAGGCGATCGACGATCTGCGGCAGGGCCAGCACGACAATCGAGGCGTCGGCAAAGGCGAGGGCGACCGCGAGCGAGACCGACACCCTCAGCCATCGGCGGCTCGAGGACGCGCGACTGATCCGGTCCGCGAACGGGGTTTCGCTCGGCTTGGTTTGCTCAGGACTCATGGTGGGGTCCGCTCCGGGGAGAGCGAGGTTAGAGCCCCGACCTCCGCGCGGTTGTCACCTCCGGGCCGGCTGACGTAGGGTTGCCCGAATGCCGACGGCGCCGGCTGCTCGTCCTCCCAACCTGTTGCTGTTGATCACCGATCAGCAACGGGCCCCCATGCACTGGCCCGCAGCGCCGGAGTGGCTGGACGCGCTCACGCCGACCGACGCGGAGCTCCGGCGTACCGGGGTGAGCTTCGAGCAGGCGTTCATCGCCACCTGCATGTGCTCGCCGAGCCGGGCGTCGTTCCTGACCGGCACGTTCCCCTCTCGACACGGGGTCCGGCTCACGCTCACCTCCGGCGACCTGTGGCCGGACCCGGCGACGCTGCCCGACGTGCTGCGCACAGCCGGGCGGTTGCTGGCCGACGGCGGTGTGCCCCGGGCACGGCTCCTGCGGCTGTTCGCGCGCAGCACTCTTCGCCTGGGGCCCAAGAGCGGCCGCGAGCCGGAGCTTCCCGCGGCCGTGCCGACGATTGCGCGCATGCTGCGCGCCAGCGGGTATGAGGTCGTCCTGAAGGGCAAGTGGCACCTGACCAAGCCGGTGGCGGGTCACGAGTTCGGGCCGCCCGACAGCAAACGGCTCGAGCGAGACTATGGCTTTGCCGGCTGGGAGCCGCCGGACGCCGGCGGCGATGCCAAGGCGCGGCACTTCGGCGGCGGCAACGCGGGGCACTCGGGTGAGGGATGGGACGAGGACTACACCCGGCAGGCCGAGCGCTGGCTGGCCCAGGATGAGCTGCCGGAGCCGTTCTGCCTGATCGCCTCGCTGGTGAATCCGCACGACGTGCTCGGCTATCCGGGCTCATACGAGGCCGGCGGGTACGACGCGGCCGAGTTCCGCGACCTCGGCGTCGAGCTCCCGTCGACGGTCGCTGAGAATCTGCGTGAGAAGCCCAGTGTCCAGGCGCTCGCGCAGCTCGGGCAGGCGGCGTACCTGGGGGCGCTGCGCGACCGGCGCGCGAGACTCGACTACGTGAACTTCTATGCCCACCTGCATCGGGTCGTGGATCGGCAGCTCGCGCGGATCGTGGCGGCTCTGGGGGAGCGCAGCGATCCGCGTGCGCTGCGGGCGCGGACCGTGGTCGTGCGCTTCTCCGACCACGGGGAGCTGGGCCTCGCGCACGGCGGCCTGCGCCAGAAGATGTTCAACGCCTACGAGGAGACGATGCGGATCCCGCTGATCGTCTCCAACCCGCTGCTGTTCCCCGGTGGCGCCACGAGCCGGGCGCCGGTGTCCCTCGTCGACGTCGTGCCCACGATGCTCGCCCTGGCCGGAGCGGATTCCGGCGGCGCGATCCTCGACGGTGTCGACCTCACGCCGGTGCTGGCACAGCATGCGAACCCGGGCCGCGAGGATCTCGACCGGCTCGGTGTCTCGATCCCCGCGGTCACCGATGCCCGGATGCGCACCCCTGCGGTGCGCGAGGACGTTCTCTTCACCTACGACGACCACCAAGCGGGTACCGCCTTCCAGGAGGCTCCCGGACAGCCGAACCGAATCCGCTGCGTGCGTGACCGGCGCTACAAGTACGCCGTCTACCTCGACCCAGCCGGTCGCGCAGCCCCCGAGTACGAGCTCTACGACCTGGCCGCCGATCCGATCGAGTCGCGCAACCTGGTCGACAAGCGATCGGGGTCCGGCCGCACGCCGGCCGCGGAGCGCGAGCGCCGCCGGCTGCACGAGCGCCTCGCCGCCATGCTCGAAGAGACCGGCACGGTGACGCCCGTTCTGCCCGCTCGATGATCCAGGTCCGCGCGGCCGCGGCGCCCGTCCCGCCGTCGGGAGCCGGCTGTCTCGCGCTAGGCTGTCGCCTAGATCGAGTGTGACGGGTGGGAGATGAGTAGGGAAGCTCTTCCGGGGTCCTCACGCCGACCGCGCGCGGCTTTGGCAACTCGTGCGGCACCCTGGCGTCGCGCACGCCGGACTGCGCCGCGGGCTGGACCCGGCTGGGCGACATGCGCTACGAGGTGCGGGACATCCAGACGCTCGTGGGTCAGCTCGTCGACGAGGGCATCGTCAAGCCGGGCGCGATCGGGCTCGGCCTGCCGCACACCCCTGCGAGGGCCGTGGTAGTTGAACGCGTTGTCCAGGAACGCCTGCGAGGTGGCGTCGAAGGCTCCGGTGTCCAGCTTCGCCTTCCACGCCGTGATATCGGCGCCAGGGCCGTGAACGACGTTGCGGTGTACGGCCCACCGCCGCTGGGCGCCGTCACCGGGCAGGTCATCGTGTAGGCGGTGACCGCGCCCGGCCTGGGCTTGGCACCCGAGTCCTTGAGCCACGCGTTGAAGAACCGCAGGCCGGCGGCATCGAAGGCGCCTATGTCCCGGGGATGGTTGCCGGCGGGACTCCGGAGGCAGCTGAGCTTCGGTGCCCGCCGGGCGCTGCAGATCTCGTCGGCGGGCGGCGACGCCGCGCTTGCCGCCTCACTCATGCCGCTGGTGCAGACCGGATCGCATTGCGCGACCCACATTCCCGACGGCGCCAACCAGGGGCTTTCGGCATCATGTCCGCGGGGCAGAC
>JADGPN010000161.1 GCA_017882465.1 Solirubrobacteraceae bacterium | reverse complement strand
CCAGCGACTCGATCGCGGCCCGCTGACCCTCCTCGACCGACGTGAGCACCTCGTCGGACAGCTCCGTGGTCCTGTCAACAACCATCCCCAGACGAGCCGCTGGGATCCCGCGCAGACGAGCCGCTGGGATGCTGCGCTGATGGGTCGCTGGAGTCTTCACGACCGGGCTCGGTTTGGTCGTGGTAGGCATGTCGGTGGTGGTAGCCATTTCGAGTTCCCTTCAGAACGTATGTTCGTATGCCACTGATACACCACGAACAGGCTTCTGGTACGCGGAACGGCACAAGAGGTCAAGCGAGAACACAAATACGAGGCGTACTTCTGGTGCTCGATCCCGCGCTCGATCATGAACATTCCGTCTCGTGGTCGCGTCGGCCACGAAGGTAATCCCGATCCGGGACGAGATCGATCTCGTGCGCGCACTGCGTCACGCGACAGACGAAATCCCTATTCCACAGACACGGATCAGGTCCGACGCAACCCGTCGCTGGTCGCGATGGGGTTCATGATTCTGGCAGCGGGGCGTGGCGTAGCACGTCGGGGTAGACGGTGACTATTGCGAATGTCGCGGCGCCGGGTACTGGATACCGCGGCGAACGATCCGTTTGGGCCGGGGGTCGAGCGGCCGAACCCGGGGCGGTCGGGCACCAGCAGCTTGATCCCGAGTTGCTCGGCGGGCGTGGCCATCGCACGAGCGAGGCCGCACGATCCTGGTCCGTCGAGCACCCTGATCTGCGTGTAGCCGCGCGTTGTTCAGGGGGCGTGACCAGCGGCGGCTTGGGCGCGTTCGATGATGCGGGCGACCTGAACACGGGAGCTGGCGTCGAGCTTGCGGAAGATGTTGCGCAGGTGGGTCTCGACGGTCTTGATGCTGAGGAACAGCTCGGCGGCGATTTCGGGGTTGGTGCGCCGGTCGACCACGAGGCGGGCGACCTCCAGTTCGCGCCCTGTCAACGACTCGACCCCGGCGCCCTGAGGTGTACTTGCCCGGTTGCGGTGGTGCACGGTGCGTCCGAGCCGGCGCAGCTCACGTTCGGCCGCGGCCAGATGGCGCCGCGCGCCGCACACCTGGAGTTCTGAGACGGCGAGCTCGAGCTCTGCCGCGGCCCGTTCGGTCTCGCCGAGCGCTGCTAGAGCGCGGCCCGCGAGCGACCGCGCCAGCCCAGCCGCGTGGCGGGCGCCGACACGCTCCGCGCGCTCAGCCGCCGCGAGCGCGCGCACGGCAGCAGGGCTCGCATCGCCGGCCTCCAGTTCCACGGCGGCCGTGGCGAGCTCTGCCGTGGCACTCGACGCGTCAAGGTCAAACTGTTCGGCGCGGCGCTGGGCCAACTCGGCGGTTCGCTTCGCCTCGTCACGGCGGCCGGCGGCCAGGTAAGCGCGGGTGAGGATCTCCAAGAAACCGACGCGAAACGCGCCGGGGATCAGCGGCAGCTCATCCCCGCCACCGGCACGGACGATCGTCTCGGCGGCGCGCTCGGGCTGGCCCGCCTCCAGCAGCGCGGCGCCGGCGAACCCGCCCCCCCAGGCAGCCACGACGCTTGGTGTCATCTCGCGCGTCAGCGCTACGGCCTCCTGCGCTGCGTCGAGCGCGCCGTCCACATCCCCCGCCGCGAGCGACGTGGCGGCGCCGTTGACCAGCGCCGAGGCGAGCCCGATGGCGTTGTCGGTCAGGCGTGCCGCCTCGACCAAGCCCTCGATCAGCTCCGTCGCCTCGGCAAGCCGGCCGGTTGAGAACAAGACGCCCGAGAGCACCAGGGAAATCCAGGGGAACAGGTCACCGCGGCTGGTCGCGCGCGCGAGCGCCAAGCCACGCCGCGCGTGCGCCTCGGCCTCGACGAACCGCTGCAGCTGGAACTCGGCCCCGCACAAATCCGCGAGTGCGTCCAATCCGCCCGCCAGCTCCTCGTCGGGCATCGCATCGACCAGCGCTGAAGCCTGCGAACAGTGCGCCTGGGCTTCTGCGACCGGTCCCTCGGAGGCCTCCGCCAGCGCCAGGATCGCGAGCGCGCCCAGGCTCAAGACACGATCCTCCTGCGTGTGCGTGTGCGTGTGCGTGTGCGTGTGCGTCGCGTCGAGCGCGCGCGACGCCCAATCCCGCACGCCGTCGATGTCAGCCCCGTAGAAGGCGCTCGACGCCAGGGCGACCATGAGCCTCGCAGCGATCGCCGGGGCCGACTCAGAGGCCTCGGCCAACGCGTTAAGGAGCCGCGCCTGGGCTTCCTCGCGGCGACCGAGCAGCAGCTCGATCTTCGCGCACGCCGAGGTCAGCCTCACCCGGGTCGATAGGTCTTGTCGCGCTGCGAGCTCGACGCCGGACAGCAGCACGTCGCGGCTGTCTTGCAGTCGGCCAGTCGCAGCGTAGGCACCAGCCAGCGCCGCGAGCAGACCGAGACGCTCGCCCGACGGCGTCGATGTCGGCAGGATCCGGATCGCTGCCTCAAACCAGATCGCGGCGCTCGCGGGAGCACGCTGCGAAACGTCCAGACCCGCGTCGCGCAACAGCACAACCGCCCGCGCATCCCCATGACGCGCCGAGTGCGCGACGTGGTGGGCGCGGCTGATCGCGGGCGCTCCCTGCGCCTCCAGCGCCGCTGCCGCCCGCTCATGGCAGACCAAGCGCGTGCCCGGCAGGCAGGCGGCGTAGATCGCCGCGCGCACCAGCGGATGCCGAAAGCGAAATCGCCGCGGGAGATCGCCCGGGCGCAGAACCTCGCACGCGACCAGCTCGTCAAGCGCAGCGAGCGCATTCGGCGCCGCCATCGCGGCAGTCGCGATCGCGAGATCGAGCTCGAACGGGTCCCCGGCCACCGCCGCGGCCTGCGCGAACGCACGACCCTGCGCCGAAAGCCCGTCAAGCTCGGTCGCGATCGACGCTCTGACCGCGGCCGGAACCTCGCGAGCGTCCGTCCATTCCGGTCCGGATGCCGCTGCTTGCGGGCCGGGGGCTGCGCGCGCGAGCTGTAACAGATAGAACGGATTGCCGCCGCTCTCCCGATACAGCAGCTTCAGATCGCTCGACGCGGCCGCGCCAACGAGCCGATCCGAGTCACTGCGATCCAGCGGCCCGAGCTCGACCAGTGTCACCGTACCCATCCGCGCAGCGGCCCCGAGTGCCGCCGCGATCCTCCGCGGCGACTGCCCGGTGCGGATCGACGCTGCGAGCATCACCGCCGCGTCGGGAGGGCGCCTGAGCAGATGCCCGATCAACTCCAAGGACGCGCCGTCGCTCCACTGAACGTCATCAAGCGTGAGAACAAGCGGCCGCGGCGCCGCGAGCCGCTCAATCAACTCCCGCACCGCATAATGAGCCCTGAAGCGCTCCGCCGCCGTGCTCGGTGGGGGACTCGCTGGCCTCAAGGAACGCAATGCCGGGAACACCGAAGCGAGCTCCCCCAGCTCCTCCGCGGCCAAGCGCTCAAACGAACGGGCATCAAGCGACTCCAGATAAGCGTCAAGCGCGTCGACGATCAGCCCGAACGGGAAATCGCGCTCCAACTCGGTCGCCCTCCCCTGCAGCACCAGACAACCAGCCGCTTGCCCCTGACGCCCCAGCTCGGCGATCAGGGAGGTTTTGCCGATCCCAGGTTCGCCGCTCAGGACCACGAAACGCGACGACCCGGCGCACGCCTCCCGCAGCATGCGGCCGAGCACATTTAGCTCGCGGTCGCGACCGACGAGCGGGTGAGCCATTTCGATCATTGCCGTGTCCCGGCAGAAGCATAAGGGGGCTGCGGCCCTCGAGTCAGGGTGCCCGATCAGGGTATTCACCCGATGTGCGATCGCCGGCGGTCGGCGATCCTTGGCAGCGTCACGGTCGCCGCATTCCAATAGCCGGCCGGCCGTGACGGGACGCCCCGACCGGATCCCACAGACATAGACCGTTCTTGCAGCACTCGAGCAGCAGGTCAGCCACCTCCCACCGGGACCGCCCGGACCGCCACGGGATCCGGGGGATCCGGGCGATCCGGGGCCCAAGGGCACCCCGGGGCCCCCCACGGAGGCCCCGGGGTGCAGGGCGCTCGTCCGCCAGCTTCAGCGCCCGGCTCCGGGTAGCTGCTTCTGACGGAATCCACACCGCGCCCTGGGGAGCAGCCGATGTGCCAGCCCTCGCCACCCTCTGGCCTCGGAGCCGGCAAATTCCAGCGCACAGGGCCCAACCTCGAGCTCGTCATCGAACTGGGCCCGAGGAGGATTGCAAACCCGTCTGATTGGGCCAGCAGCTATGCCGTATCCACGATCGCGCCACGCAGGCCAAGCCACTCGATCGCCTGGTCGCGTAGCTTGAACTTCTGGATCTTGCCCGTCACCGTCATCGGGAACTCGTCGACAGAGATTACGTAGCGCGGGATCTTGTAGTGGGCGATCTTGCCGCGACAGAACTCGCGCACCGCTTCGGCGTCGATCTTGCCATGCTCCCGTGCGATCACCAACGCGGCGATCTCCTCACCGTAGCGCTCGTCCGGTACCCCAACGACCTGCACGTCTCTGATCTCGGGGTGGGTGTAGAGGAACTCCTCGATCTCGCGCGGGTAGACGTTCTCGCCGCCGCGAATGATCATGTCCTTCGAGCGGCCAACGATGTTGACGTAGCCGTCCTGGTCCATCGTCGCGAGATCGCCGGTGTGCATCCATCCAGCCCGGTCGATCGCTTCGGCGGTCTGCTCGGGGTCGTTCCAGTAGCCGATCATTACGCTGTAGCCCCGTGTTAATAGTTCGCCGGGCACGTCTCGCTGTACGCACGCGCCGCTGACGGGATCGATGATCTTGATTTCGACATGCGGGTGCACGCGCCCGACGCTGGAGGTGCGGTGGTCGATGTCATCGTCGGCGCTCGTTTGGGTCGAGACGGGAGAGGTCTCAGTCATGCCGTAGCAGATTGTCACCTCGGCCATGTGCATGCGTTCGATTACGTTGCGCATCACCTCCACCGGGCAGGGAGAACCAGCCATGATCCCGGTTCTCAGCGAGGTGAGATCGAAGTCGTCGAACTCGGGCAGGTCGAGCTCGGCGATGAACATCGTCGGTACACCGTACAGCGACGTGCAGCGCTCATCCTGAACGGCGTCAAGCGTCGCGCGCGGCTCGAATGACGGCGCCGGGATGACGATGCACGCTCCATGCGTGGTGCAGGCGAGGTTGCCGAGCACCATTCCGAAGCAGTGGTAGAACGGCACCGGGATGCAGACTCGGTCCTCGGGTGTGTAGCGGCACGTCTCGCCGATGAAGAACCCGTTGTTGAGGATGTTGTGATGAGTGAGCGTCGCTCCCTTCGGGAAGCCGGTCGTGCCGCTCGTGTACTGGATGTTGATCGGATCGTCGAACTGCAGCCCCGTCGGCAGCGAGAGCCCTTGGTCGCCGGCTGCCAGCAGCTCCTCCCAATCGCCGCAGTCCAGGAACACCGTCCGCTCGAGTGCTTCACAGCGTGGAGCAACCTCACGGACCATCTCCACGTAGTCGGAGCTTTTGAACACGCGGGCGGCAATCAGCGCCCGGCAGCCAGACTGGTTCAGGACGTACTCGAGCTCGGAGGTCTGGTACGCCGGATTGATGTTGACCAGGATCACCCCTGCCTTGGCGGAGGCGTATTGGATCAGTAGCCACTCGGCGCAATTGGGCGCCCAGATCCCCATACGATCTCCAGGCTGCAGCCCGATCGCTAGCAGGGCGCGCGCAACCCGATCAACACGGACAGCGAGCTCGGCGTAGCTCCAGCGCACGTCCTGGCCACGCACGACGAGCGCGTCCCGCTCCGGATAAGCGGCGACCACCCGATCGAAGTTCGCGCCGATCGTCTCCCCGATCAACGGTGTCAACGAGGGTCCGTGTTGGTACGAGATACGGTTTAACATCTGCTCTCATCCCCTTAGGTCGATGCCACCTTACGCGCTCCCAGGCGCTCTGCCATCGGCAGGCTGCCGCCAACCTGCACCCGAAATCGCCGCAACCGCCATCCGTAGTACACCCCGCCGGGTTCATGTCGAGCTCGACTTTGCCGGAGAGCAGCAATCAAGCTCAACGCGCAAGCGATCCCCGCGTCGCACAGCGCACGGAGGCCGCCCGTCGCCATTTCCGGCTCCGGTTACTGGCCGGTGACCAGCACCATCCGGAAGCGGGCGTCGCCCGACATCATCCGGTCGTAGGCCTCCTGAGCCCGCTCGAGCGGCATCGTCTCGATCATCGGCCGAACGCCGGTGAGGGCGCTGAACGCGAGCGTGTCCTGCGAATCGATCGAGCTGCCCGACGCGTGTCCGGCGATCTGGTGCAGCCGGCCGATGATCGCCGCCGGCGCAACCTCGATCGGCTCCATCGACGTTCCCACCACGATCAGCTTGCCGCGCAGGCCGAGCCCGCCCAGCGTCGCGCCCATGGCCGCCGCGTTGGTGACGGTGGCGACCACCACCGAGGCTCCGCCGAGCGCCTGCAGCGCCGCGGCCGCATCCTCGGCCTGGCTGTCGATGTAGTGGTGCGCGCCCAGTTCGCGGGCCAGCGGCTCCTTATCCTTACCGCGGGCGATCGCGACCGTCTCGAACCCGAGCTTGACCGCGAACTGCACGCCGAGATGCCCGAGGCCGCCGATGCCCAGGATCGCGGCCAGCGAACCGGCGCGGGCGCCGGAATTGCGCAGTGCGTTGAACGTCGTGATCCCGGCGCACAAGAGCGGTCCGGCGTCCTCGGCGGACAGATCGTCGGGGATCAGCGCCAGTGCGCGAGCCGAGCAGACCAGGTACTCGGCGTATCCGCCGTCCATCGTCACGCCCGGAATCGGCATGTTCTGGCAGCCGATCAGATCGCCGCGGCGGCAGGGCTCGCAGTAGGTGCAGTTCCCGCCGAACCAGCCAACCCCGACACGCTGGCCCACCGACCACCCGGGCACGCCCTCGCCCACGGCGTCGATCACCCCCGCCACCTCGTGGCCGGGAACGACCGGGAAGGTCACTCCCGGAAAGTGGCCGTCCACCGCCATCGAGTCGCTGTGGCACACGCCGCAGGCCTGCACCTTCACCCGCACCTCCCCGGGCCCGGGCTCCGGGATCGGGCGCTCGACCAGCTCCAGCGCGGCTCCGGGCTCGGACACCTGCATTACCGTCATGCTTGCCATAGGGTCTGTCTCCTTGTCAGGTTGGGGTGAGGTGGTGGTCGGTCGGAGCGCAACTTCGCGCCGCTTGCGGTATTAGTGCAGACATCTACGTCTGAGGAGGCTGGGATGAGGAAAACGCTTGCGGTGCTCGTGGCCGCCACGGTAACCGGCGCGGTGTGCGCCGCGGTCGCGCTGGGCGCGTCGAACCCGCTCGTCGCCACCGGCAAGGCATCGAGCATCACGAACACATCCGGCGGCGTGAGCGCCACGGTCAACCCTGGCGGCCGTCACACCCGCTACTTTTTCCAGTACGGGCTGACGACCGGTTATGGCGCTCTGACGGCGCCCAGGTCGGCAGGGTCGGGGACCAAGGCGCTGACCGTCAAAGCGACGCTCGCCGGGCTCACCCCCGGGACGAGTTACCACTATCGGGTGGTCGCCTTCAACAGCATCGGCACCTCCTACGGTCAGGATCGGTCGTTCAAGACCTCGGGGCATCCGCCGCCCCGGGCCGTCACCGGCGGCCCGCTCAAGGTCGGGCACGGCTATGCCGTCCTGAGCGGGACTGTGGTCACCAGCGGGCAGGCCACCACCTGGGCGTTCAAGTACGGCCCGGCCGCCGGGGTCTACACGGCGACCAGCAACGGCGGGATCGTGCCGGCGACCAGCGTTGCCTCCACGGTCAGTGAGACGATTTCACCGCTTCCGACGGGGACCACGTTCCACTACGTGCTGATCGCGCTGCACCCGAACGCCGCGCCCCAGGTCGGCCAAGATCTCACGTTCACGACGCTCCCCTTGCCCCGCCCGCTCCCGCGCGTACGCGCGAGCACCGGCCCGCACCGGGCCCGTCACAAGCCGTATCTGTTCAGCACCACCGGGCAGGTGGCGCTGCCGGCCTCGATCCCGGCCGCGGTGGGCTGCAACGGAACCGTGGCGATCCGCTACTTCGTGGGCCACCGCAGCGTCGCGCTCGGCCTGGCGGCGGTGCAGCCGAATTGCAGCTTCGGCGGGGCGGTGACGTTCCACAAGCTGGTCAACAAGGTCAGCACCCGGCTCAGGGTCGAGATCCGGTTCCGGGGCAATGCCTATCTGGCCTCGACCAGCGCGCGGGTGCAGCGGGTGCGGCTGGGCTAGTGGTCGCTCCTGTAAGTCCGCGCACTCATGCGTTGAGGCCTTCGCCGGCATAGGCATAGGTCCACTTGAACGGCGTCGCGGTCTGGTTGCGGGTCTCGATGTAGGCGAGCATCTGCTCGGCGAGGTCCTGCGGGGTGTCGAAGTGGCCGTGCTTGACGAGTTGGCGGCACAGGATCCCGAAGAAGCACTCGACCTGGTTGAGCCAGCTGGCGTGGTTGGGGGTGAACACGAACCGCCAGTGCGGATGCGCGCGCAGCCACGCCTCGGTCTCCTTGCTCTTGTGCGTGGAGAGATTGTCCATGATCGCGATGATCTCCCGGCCCTTGGCCGGCGGGATCGTGTCGTCGATCTCCTCCAGGAAGCGGATCAGATCAAGGCTGTTAGGAGTCGTGCAGGTCATCGCGTGCGTCTCGCCGGTGTGCACCCGCAACGCGGCGAACAGGTTCATCGTGCCGTTGCGCGTGTACTCGTAATCGCGCCGGGCGTCCTTGCCGGGCGCGGGCAGCGCGTCAGGCCGGGCGAGGCCCTTGGCCTGAACGCTCGTCTTCTCATCGATCGAGAGCACCAGCGCGTTCGCTGGCGGGTTCAGGTACAGGCCGCAGACCTCGCTGCAGCGCTCCTCGAAGTACGGCTGGTCGAAATCGGTCATCACCCAGTACTCGGTGCGGTGCGGGCGGATCTCCGCACGGCTCAGGATCACGTGCGCCTGGGACTCAGAGATCCCCACCTGCTCACCCAGCTCGCGATGCGTCCAGCGCTCCCGGCGCTGCCCAGACTCGGTCTCGGGTGGGCGGGTGCACGCCTTCGCGATCAACAACGCCCGCTTCTCCGGACCGTGCGTCAACGGGCGCCCCGACCGCGGCCGATCCCGCAGCCCCTCCATTCCCAGCTTCGTATAACGCCCCCGCCACTTCTTCACCGTCCGCTCCGCGC
>JADGPN010000701.1 GCA_017882465.1 Solirubrobacteraceae bacterium | reverse complement strand
AACCCGCTGTTCACCTCGAACATGACCCCATACGGCGAAATCAAGATCGACATGACCAGCCGCCTCAACCTCTCCGATCCCAACCCGCCAGACCCCGACCTAGACGCCCTCGCAGCCTGAGAATCATGATCCGCTGGCTACTTTGCCCCTTATGACAGCTTCGTTAACGGCAGGCCTCGTCGGCTGAAAGCGAGCTGTGCCCGTACCGGTCGAGGCATTCGCGCAACAGCCAGACCACATCCTCGTAGCGACGCAACGTCTTCGCCGCTAAGCGCCCTCGCTGCTCGACCAGGAACGCCTCCAGCGCGTCGTTGATCGTGACCTGATCCCGCACTGCCATAGCGCTGGATTCTCCCCGCCGCCGCGGACGAACAGCGGAGCCGCCGTGGCGCGCGCGCGCGCCGCTTTCTATCCGGAAGTTTTCGATGTGTGGGCGTTGATTCGCCCGGAACGGCAGGGGTGTTGCCCGTTCCGGGCGGGGTGGTTTCTGTCTACTTGTCGGGGTTGACGCCAGCCAGTTCGAGCGCGTTGGCTTGGAGCTGGGTCGGGGTGCTGTGGCGGGTGAAGGTGTGTTGGCTGTCGCCGATCCGTAGCGTGTTGCGGCAGAGCGTGCCGAGTTCTGAGAGGAGGTCGGGGAGGCTGTGGGCGGGGAGCCCGTCGGGGGTGCGGGCGCTGCCGGCTTTCGCTCTGGCGCCGGGGGAGCGTTGGGCGGGTGCGATCGGGTCGGCCGGGGCGAGCGGGGTGTCGTCGGTGAACAGCATCGGTGCGAGCCGCTGGGCGAGTTCGTATTGGACGTGGTAGGCGAGCATGCAGAGGAACACGTGCGCGCGGACGCGGTCTTCGAGGCGGTGGTGGACGGGGCGGATCTGCAGCTCGGGGGCTTTCATCTGCTTGAACGCGCGCTCGTTGACTTTCAGCTGTTTGTAGGCGCGGACGACCGCGGCCGGCCCGAGTCGGGTGGCGGGTTCTGAGGTGCGGATCACGTAGATGCCGTCCAAGAGCGCCTCGTCGTCGATCTGCGCCTGATTGCGCGCGAAGCTGAACGTGCCGTCAGCGATCTGGACGGTGAAGTGCTTGGCCATCTTGCGCTTGTTGATCACGCGGCCGGCGCGCTCGCCGATCGTCCCCGCGCTCGCGCCGTGCAGCCGTCCGCGGTCACCCTCGACCATCCGTTTGACCTGTTCCAGATCGGCCTCGGTCACCGCCAAGAGCTGGTCGCGTTTGCGCTCGCGCTCGGCCGCGACCGCGGGGTTGCGGCACACGATCAAACGCTCATCGGGATGCTGCGGCGTGGAGATCTCGCACAGGCCCTGCTCGTCAAACAGCGACAGCTGGAACGACGGAGCGATCGTCAATGCCTGGATCTGCGGCGCTCGCAGCGAGGTGATGAACCCGACGCCCTGCTCCTTGAGCGCCCTCACCCTGGCTTCGGTGATCATCCCGCGGTCCCCGACGAACACGACCCGTTCGATCCCGAAGCGGTCCTTGACCCGGGTCACGGCGGACCCGAGCGACGCCGGGTCAGCAGTGTTCCCCGGATGCACCTCGATCGATACCGGCCGGCCCTCCGGCGAGCAGCACAGCCCGTAGGTGATCTGCAGCTTCCCGCGCTTGCCGTCCCGCGAGTACCCCAACGCCCCGAGCTCGCAATGACGGCCTTCCAGGTAGCTTGAGGACAAGTCGTAGAGCACGTACCCGTCCTGCGTGAGGTGGCGGCGGGCCAGCGTCTTCTCGATCCGCTCCTGGCGCTCCAGCAGCCAATCCATCGCACTGAGCAGCTCCGCCTCCTTGACCTCCCCCAGCTCCAACTCCTGCGCGAGCGTCGACTGCCCCACCAGCCGGGTGACCGACAGCTTCGACCCCGGCGCGATCAACCGCTGGCAGACCATCGCCACCACCAGGTCACGCTCCCGGCAACGCTCCCGGGAGATCAACCGCTCGAGATCGAGATCGCGCAGCACCCCCAACACCGCCGCGACATGCCCGTGCGGCAACGAGCGCACAATCTCGAAGTCCTCGTCGAGATCGACCAGCCGCCGGCCGGCGAGCATTGCCCGCAGCCCGTCGATCATCCAGTCCTCCAGGTGCGAGAGATTCCCGACCGTCTCGTTGCGCACCTTGCCGTCCTCGCGATAGGAGCGGCGCAGCAGCGTGGTCGTGTACTCAGTCCCCTTGTAGTGGCGACGCGTGACCGCCACGTGAACCTTGCCACCTCGCTTAGCCACACGCGAATCGTCCCACATACGGGGTCGCACGTCAAGCAGTTTAGTGTCTACAACCCGCCCCCAAAAAACAGCCCCATCGCCCGTAAACACAAGCGATCGGGCCTCAAACCCTCAAAAACTTCCGATTAGTAATTAGCCCGAGGCCGTAGCACCCCGAGTGCCGAGGGCAAGACGATCCGAGGACCGACGAGCCCGCCGAATCGCGACCGCCGATTGCGACTGGTAGGCGCCAAGCCGTTCTCAGCGACGCGGTCGCGCTGCTCTCTGGAGAGCGTTCCCGGGTCCGGGTCGACGGCACACGGTCAGGCGCTGAGGGCTGAGGCGATGAGGGCGGTGTCCTCGGACCCGCGGTAGTAGGCGACCTTGCCGTCGCGGAACCGCCAGTAGTGATGGAGATTCGTCGCGACGTCCTTGCCCGTCGCCGTCACCGTGAAGGCGTAGCGCAGGAAC
>JADGPN010000700.1 GCA_017882465.1 Solirubrobacteraceae bacterium | reverse complement strand
CGCCAGCGCAGCCGTGGATTCGCACGGATGACCGGCGGCAAGCTGCCGGTCGAGCCTCGTGCGCGTGACACGCACCTGCAACCGGAGGGCAAACGAACCATCGGCACAGACCGATTGGCGTCGGTGATCAGACCGGACCTGGTCAAAAGCGGGAGGCCGGAGCGCGTCGGACCGGACCGGCAGCGCCGCTCCGCTCCTCGGTGGCTGGTTACGGCGACGAACCCACATGGCTGCCTCCTCCGACCGATTGAACTCGCGGTAGATACCGCGTTAGCAAATTGTTCCCCGAAGAGCATCAAGAGCCCGTGCAGAACCCTGACCGCGTCGTGAAGAAATCGTCAAGATCGCACCGTCGCCGGCGACAAGCGAGCACACGTGGCGCTGATAGATTTGCTCCCGGTTGAGCCGGGAAACCTGGTCGGCACCACGACAGATGAGTCCGTGCCGACCTATGCGTCTGCAGCCAATGGATCCTTCTTCTCTTGACCAGCCGGTCCTCGTCGACGTACGGGGGGAGGGCGAATGGATCGTGAGCGTCCCCGCGAACGATCGATCACTGCACATCTTCAGGCTCGCGCCCTCCGACTGGCTCGTGTCCGAGGTTGGACGAGCGAATGAGGGTCGGGGGACGGACCTCAAGCAAGCCCTTGCTGCTCTATCCAACGGAGCCCCCACCCCGGACTGGTGGCGCCTCGTCGTCGGCACGCTCGACCCCGGCGAGGAATCGCGACGCCACCCCACATGAGCCCGCGGCTCGACTACCTTCACCGACCCGGTCGGCCCCGAGCGCACCGGCCACGTCGAGAACGGCCTCGGCAACGGAACGCTCGCAGTAACGATCGAACAGTGGGCTGTTGAGGGCGTCCGTGAGCAGCTTTCGGGTGAGGACGATGCCCCTCGGACTTACGGGAGCAGGCCTGTCGAGCAGCTCAGCCAGCCCGAGGATCGCCTCTCGGCCCGACCTCACAGCCGTTGGCTCGACCCTGATGGGCGAGACGAACCGACGCGTCCCGACCCGATCGGCGTACTCGACAGCCCGACGAAGGTCGCGAGCGAGCCGCTGCCGAGCCCAGGGGTGCGTGAGCTGCCTCGCACGAACCGCCAGCCTCGCGCTCGAGTCATATGAGCAGCCGCCAGCAATCCGGTCATCGAGCCTCCGGCGGCTCAGTAGTACCGTGATCCGGAGCCAGAGAGGGCCAGGCGCTGACATCGATCGACCGTCGCGCTGAACCAGGACGGCGTCCGATACGGCCGGCACGGTCAGCGAACCGCGGCGATCTCGGCCAGCGCTTGGCCGATCGTCGTCGGGCAGGAGCGGGAGAAGACAGGGCTGTCAGAGGCTTCGGCGAGGCGAGTCGCGAGCGCCACTGCACGCGGCGCCAGCGTTGTGCCACTCCGCAGCAGTGCGATCAGTTCGAGAATCTCATTGCGAGCGCCGAGCACGACTTCGTGCTCGAGGATCAGGCTCGACCCCGGATCGACCCGGCGCTCCTCGCCACCATCAAGGATGCCTGCCAGGGCGGCCGCGACCGCATGGCGCGTCGAGTGGCTCGTGAGCTGGGTCGCGCGCAGCAAGCGCGCCGGGGAGGCGTCAACCGGCGCACCAGTGGCTATCTCGCGGTCCAGCCGCACCCGCGTGACGCGCACGACCATGCGGAGGCGAAGGCTTCGATCGCGGGAGGCCGAGACCAAGTTGGGCCGGGTTGCGGAGGCAGGATCGGCAAGTGACCAGACCGATGGCCTCATCGCGTTCCTGCTTCAGGTTCGAGTGTCGCCTGCGAGACGCCTCGCTCGTGCTCAGCGATGGGGACATACTCCCGGTCCAGCTCACCGGTGTAGATCTGCCGCGGGCGGACGGTCTGTTGCTCGGGGTCGCTGACCATCTCGCGCCATTGTGCGATCCAGCCCGCGCTACGCGCCAGCGCGAACATCACCGGGAACATCGCGGCGGGCACGCCGATCGCCTCGTACGTGAGACCCGAGTAGAGATCCACGTTGGGGTACACCCTGCGCGAGGCAAAGAACTCGTCGTCCAGCGCCCGTCTCTCGAGTTCGCGGGCGATCACATAGAGCGGGTTTTGCTCCTGGGCGTCGTACAGGTAGTCGAGTTGCTCGCGCAGGATCCTTGCCCGCGGATCGTAGTCGTAGGTCTTGTACATCCAGAGCCCGAAGCCCATGAGCTGCTCGTGGCCAGCCTTCACGCTGCTCAGGAAGTCCGGCACGTTGGCAACCGTGCCGATCCGTCTGAGCATCGTCAGCACGGCTTCGTCGGCCGCGCCGCGCATAGGGCCCGACAGCGCCGCGACGCCCGCGGCGACCGCAGAATAGGGGTTGACGTGGGTTGACCCGACAGCACGCACGGCAGTGGTTGAGGCGTTCTGCTCATGGTCGGCTTGCAACATCAACAGGACGTCGAGCCCTCGCTCCAAGCGCGGATCGGGCTCGTACGATGAGCTCGCTCATCCTGAACATCATCGACAGCAGATTCCCGGCGTAGGTCAGGTCGTCTTCGGGATACACATAGGGCTGGCCGAGCAGGTGGCGGTAGGAAAACGCGGCCAACGTCGGCATCTTGGCCAACAGGCGCACGACCTGGCGTTCCCTCGCTTCCTGGTCATGGATCTCGCCGGCGTCCGGGTAGAAGCTCGACAGCGCCCCGACCGAAGCCGCCAGCA
>JADGPN010000699.1 GCA_017882465.1 Solirubrobacteraceae bacterium | reverse complement strand
GTCCGCGGGTCCGAGGTGGAAGCCGCCCGCGTCCCGGTCGAGGATCGCCCCGAACACGCTCGGCGAGTCCAGTCGCGGCAGGCACAGCCACTCGACATTGCCGCTGGGGGCGACGAGAGCGGTCGTCTCGCAGTCGGACAGGAAGCCGTACTCGCCGATCGGCGGGAAGGGGCACGGTTCCGGAAGATCGGCATAGGAGTCGATGGATGCCACCCCCCTACTCTCCCACCGCAGGTCGGGTAGGGAACTGGCGCGGTGGCGTGTGGGCGGCGGCGAACCGCGACGGTCGGGGGGTGGGTCGGCCGAGGACCGCCACTCAACTTCCGACACCCGGGACAACCTCACAGCTATCCTTATGTGGCCTTACCCCCTGCGAGAGGCGGCATGTGGAGCTACGGGACTATATGCGCGTCCTGCGTAACGGCTGGCGACTGGTCTTGGCCTTCGCCGCCTTCGGATTGGCCGCAGGCGTCATCCTCACTGCGACGACGGCAAACGTGTACGAGGCCAGCGTCCAAGTCTTCGTCGCAACGTCGGGCGGCGGTACGGCCGCCGAGCTGTCGGCAGGCAACACGTTCACCGCGGACCGGGTGCAGTCCTACACGAGCATCGCGAACAGTCCGAACGTCACCGGTCCCGTGATTGCGCGCCTCGGGCTGAACCTCAGCCAGAGTCAGCTCGCCGGAAAGATTAGCGCTGACGCGCCGCAGAACAAGGTGCTCATCAATCTGCACGTCACAGACCACAGCCCGCAGCAGGCGGCGCGGCTCGCGAACGCGGTCGCAGCACAATTCAACGAAGCTGTGAAGAATACCGAGCAGACGGACGCGAACGGCAAGCCCGTTGTCAAGCTGACGGTGATCAGCCCGGCCACCGTGCCCGGCTCACCTATCAAGCCGCAGAAAATCGTCAACATCGGCCTCGGTTTCGCGCTCGGGCTGTTGCTCGGCGTCGGTGTCGTGGTGCTTCGTGACGTGCTCGACAACACCGTCAAGGGGCCGCGGGACTTCGAGCCATTCGGCGTTCCCGTGCTCGGTGTCATTCCGTTCGACAAGCGCACTTCCAAGGTTCCGATCGCCTTCCGTGGCGATCCACACAGCGCGCGCTCCGAGGCCTACCGGCAGCTGCGCACGAACATGCAATTCATCGATGTCGACAACCCGCCGCGCATCATCGCCGTCACCAGCCCGGTTTTGGGCGACGGCAAGTCCATCACGGCCATCAACCTCGCCGTCGCGCTGGCGGAGACGGGAACTCGGGTCTGCCTTATCGGGGCCGACCTGCGTCGGCCGACACTTGCTGACTCGCTCGGCTTGGTGGGCGACGTCGGTTTGACCACCGTATTGATCGGCAAAGCGCCGATCGAATCCGTGCTGCAGGATGCCGGTCGCAACCTGGCTGTCCTGACCTCGGGTCCGGTGCCACCGAACCCGAGCGAGCTGCTCATCTCCGCGCACGCCCGTGAGGTCATCCAGCACATCGGCGCCCAGTTCGACCTCACGATCATTGACAGCGCCCCGCTGCTGCCAGTCACCGATGGCGCCGAGATCGCCGCCATCGCCGACGCCACCCTTATCGTCGCCCGATCCGGGAAGACCACCCGTAACCAGGCTGAGCGCTCCGTCGAGGCGCTCGCCAAGGTGGGAGAACGCCCGGTCGGTATTATCCTCAACATGGTCACCCGCACTCGCGGCGGTTACGACACCGAGTACGGGTACTATTACACTGAATACCGCCCGAAAGGCTCGCGGACCGACAGCAAGGGCGCAGAGCAAACAAGCGGCGATCCGGCCCCCACGCCAGCGCCTGACTTCAGCAAGCCAGACGTACGTATGCCCGCTGGGTAATGCGGTATCTGGCATAGTCGCGCCGTGTCGTTCTCCGTGTTGTTCGTGTGCACGGGAAACATCTGCCGTTCGCCGATGGCCGAACGGCTCTTTCGATCGCGGGTCGACACCGCGGCTCCCGTCGTGTCGTCCAGCGCGGGCGTCAACGGTCTGGCCGGGCACCCGATGGACGGGCCTTCGGCGCAGGCCCTGCGCGAACTGGGCGGCGATCCTCAGGGACACGTGGCGCAACGGCTCCGCGCCGGGCAGGCCGCGGCTGCCGACCTGATTCTCACCGCCGAAGTGAGCCACCGATCGGTGATCGTGCAGTCCGAGCCGCTCGCGTTCCGGCGGGCCTTCACGTTGCGTGAGTTCGGGCGGCTCGGCGCCGGGCTCGGCCCGCTCGCCGGTGCGCCGACCGTGCAGGAGTTGCGGACGCGGGTCGCTGCGGTCGCACGCCAGCGAGGTCTTGTGGTATCGGTGGCGCCGGGCGATGACGACATCGCAGATCCGTTCAGAGCGCCGGCCGACGTTGCGCGCATCGTCGGGTCCCAAGTCTCTGAAGCAGTCGATGCGATCATTGCCGTCCTCGGCCTGGCACGTGACCCAGCACTGTATTGAGGTTCCTGCGTGATGCAATTGCGCTGCCATTTGCCCGCGAGGCTGTCATCGCAGGTCGCAGGGCCCGCGTAGCACTCCCGGCCCGAGCTTCACGCGCGTCGGTCTCGCGCCGCAGAGCCGGGAAAGTCCCTTCGAACTGCGATACTCCACCCGTGAACGAGGCTGTGGCTTACTGGCTGCTGTTCCTCGACCTTGCCGTCGGCGCAGCGGTGATCTGGATCGCGATCTG
>JADGPN010000698.1 GCA_017882465.1 Solirubrobacteraceae bacterium | reverse complement strand
GATCACGCACCGCAAGCCGCCGAGATCCAGCGCCCGCCAGCGCTTCTCACGATGCTCCTTGACCTGAAGGCCGCACGCGCCGCAGCCCGAGCAGACCGGCTTCTCGGCGCGCAAGACGACGGTCACGATCATCGCCTCCTGACCGAACGCCACGTCCCTGAGCACCCGGAAGCCCGAGCATCCGGTTGGTGGAGTCGAGTCGGGGCGCGGTGCCAGCTTCTCGGCTGGCCCGTTTCCCCGACCCGCTCCCCGAACCGGACGTGCGCCTTCCAACGCATCCGGCTCTCCACAAGCCCCGATGTCACTCGATTGTTCTTGTCGTCACGGTCCGCTGGGTCCACGGGTTCGGGATCTTCGTGCCGCGATAGCGGTACCGGGTGACCGGCACCGACGCGGGGTTGAAGAGCACGATCCCAGCGTCGTGGGGCACCAGCCTGTTGCCCGGGAGCATCAGGTAGCGCCTTCGGATCGCCTTCCAGCTGGCGCGGCGGTGCTTCCGTCGCAGCCATCCCCACACCCGTTTCCACGTGTAGTGGTTCAGGTAGTTGAAGGTCTGCTTGGAGCAGCCGTGCCGGAAGTAGACCGCCCACCCGTGCAACGCCGAGTTGAGCTGGCGCAGCACGAGCGACAGCGGCTGGTCGGTTCCCTGTCTGGTGATCGCCTTCACCTTGGCCATGATCGACGCGAGCGCCTTCTTCGATGGCCAGCTGTAGACGTACACTCTGTTCGTTCCCCGCTTCCGTTTCCGCTGGATCCGGAAACCGAGAAAGTCGAACCCCTCGCTGATGTTGCACACGCTGGTCTTCTCCTCCGAGAGCCGCAGCCCGACGGTGGAAAGGACCGCCGCGACCTCAACCTTCAGCGCCTCGGCCTGAGCCTCGGTGCCCGACACCAGCACCACGTGGAGTCAGACCGAGGCGCGCTACCGATCTTTCGAGTCGGCGCGTTTCCTCGGCCCGCTCCCCGAACCGGACGTGCCCATTACTGAGCATCCGGCTCTCCACAGGCCCGTCTCGATGGTTGCTTCGATCATGTCGCGCTCTGCCATGGCGAAGGGATCGCCGCTCCCCGGTAGCGGTAGCGGGTGGTCCGCACCGCTCCGGGGTTGAACAGCGTCACTCCGTCATCCGTCGGCCACCACCCGTCGGGGCAGTAGCGTTGGCGGAGCTGCTTCCAGTTAGCCCGGCGGTGCTTTCGCCGCAACCAGCCGATGACTCTGCGCCAAGTGAAGCCGCGCAGGTATTGGAAGGTGCGGCTGGACACCCCGGCCCGGAAGTAGTTGGTCCAGCCCCGCAGCACAGGGTTGAGGCTGTGCAGCAGTTCTGCGAGCGTGAGGTTCGTGCCTTGGCGGGTCCGCGTCCGCACCTTCTCCGTGATCGCGCCGAGCGCTTTCTTGGAGGGGTAGGTGTAGACGTATGACTTCGCCGTTCCTCGCTTGGTATGACGCTGGATGCGCCACCCCAAGAAGTCGAGGCCCTCGTCGATGTGAACGACATCGGTCTTCTCCTCTGAGAGCCGAAGCCCGATCGGGGAGAGCACCGCTGCCACCTCGTCTTGCACGGCTTGCGCGTGCGCCTTGGTGCCGGACACCATGACCACGAAGTCATCCGCGTACCTAATAAGCCGGTAGTTGGGGAGTCCGTGGCGGCGACGTTTGGCCCGCTCGACTCGATCATCCCAGCGCGCGGCGAAATGCTCGTCGAGCGCCGAGAGGGCAATGTTTGCCAGCAGCGGCGAGGCGATGCCGCCCTGCGGGGTACCGGTGATCGTGTCCCGCTCAGCGCCACCCTCGGTGAGGATGCCGGCCTTGAGGAACGCCTTCGCCAGACCCAGGACGCGCCTGTCTCCAACGCGATGGCGCATCCGGCCTAGAAGACCGGAGTGCGAGATTTCGTCGAAGCATGCCGTGATGTCGCCGTCCAGCGCCCACTCGTAGGAGTTGGAGGCCAGCAGGCGGATCTCGGCGACGGCGTCGTGGGCTCGGCGCTTGGGGCGGAAGCCGTAGGAACACGGCTTGAAGTCCGCCTCATAGATCGGCTCGAGCACCAGCTTCAGCGCGCCTTGAACGATGCGGTCCCGAACAACGGGAATTCCTAGCCTTCGGCGCTTGCGCGTCCCAGGCTTAGGAATCATCCGCTCCCTGACCGGGAGCGGCTCGAACCGTTGGGCTTTCAACTCGGCCCGCAGGTCCTCGAGTAATGCCGCAACGCCCCGCCCGGCCTCGATCGCGTAGGCGGTCTGTCCGTCCACGCCGGCCGTGCGAGCGCCCTTGTTCCCCCGCACCCGACGCCATGCCACAAGCAGGAACGCCGGGTCACACACGAGGTTGTACAGGTCATCAAACCGGCGATCAGGATCGTCGGTCGCCCATCGATGCAGCTTGGTCTGGATCCCCAGTACCCTGGCTTCTGCCTCCTTCGGCGTCGGCCACGGAGCGCTCGTATTCACGAACGGCCTCCCGGCATTCCAACTCCACGGCTGCGGACTTGCTGCCTCCCTTCGCCCTGTGGACGGCTTTCCCGTCCCCCCTGGTGGGTCGCGACTCCCACGACTAGTACGGAGGCTCCGTCCCGTCTACGGGTCATCAGTCGACGACGGACCTGCCCACTGGCGACCTGGATGGCCAACCAGGAGGGCGACCCGAGACGGTTCCCACGTTCACTCATGCGACCGGTTGA
>JADGPN010000697.1 GCA_017882465.1 Solirubrobacteraceae bacterium | reverse complement strand
CCGAACTGCTCGACCCGATCCACGTTGACAAGGACCCGGAGCGGGTCAACGATCGCGAGTACGTCAACTCGATCTACCTCGAGGTGGAGTCCGCGATCCAGGACGCAATGGATCGACTCGCCAACCAGCGGCGCTTCCCGATCTTCGGCTAGCCGCGCGGCGTAGAACTCGGAGAGGTGGGTGCGGTCAACGGCAACCCTGGTCCTGACCCCGACGAAGCGCACCTACTCACCGGCGAGCAGCTCGAAGGGGCGGCGCCGAGACGTTTCGTACGCAAACCGGATCGTTGGACGACGGCGCCAGCGTCATGAGCTACACGGCCCGCGCGTCGGATTGGCCAGCGTTGACATGGCCGGCACCCTGATCGCATTCGCTGCAGCGACGCTATCGATGCGCATACGACCTCGCCACCGACTTAAGCCTGTCTTAGCGCCAAATTCTGATCCGTGCGTCCCCAGACCCCTACTCCAAGTCCCACGGCTTCCAGCGCTTTTTCGGGGTTGAAGCCTTCTCAGGCGCTCAGCGCAGGGCCGTGCCCGCGGGGAACCTGCGCAGTTCGGAGATCACGTAGCGCAGGCGGAAGTCTCGGCTTGAGGACAGGTCGGAGTGCGCTCCGATCCCGAAGTTCGCCGTTGAGTGAACACTCGGTTCACGTCGCCGATGTCGTCGTTCTGGTCGAGCAGGGCAAGATGTTTCCACCCTGCCCGAACAGGTTGTCGATGCCGTCGGATTCTCAGCCCGTCGTCCCGACACGGCCCCAAGGCGGGCTTGCCCCTCGGCGTCCAAGCAGAACGAGCTCGACGTTCGATGAGTGCGGGAGGGCGGACATCGCACCGGAGCGAGTGATCGGCTGCTCGGCTTCGGCGAGCACTACCGCCAGATCGCCCGGCCGTTCGAATCGACCTTCACCCGCCAAAGACCTCGACGCGCTTCTGGCCCGAATCGAGCCAGCGCCAACCAGAACTCGCGCTTGCCGCCTAACCATCAGAACTCCCGGACGTGTGTATTAGCAGCACGCGCGTAGTTCCTACGGACCGTGGCGCGATCAGCCACCGATGGCAGGCGGCGGTGCAGCGCGTACCGTGACCGTAGAGCGACGCGAGGTCTACCCTGACCGTAGAGCGACGCGAGGAGCTGCGATGCCCGTGAACGATCAGCTGACGGCGCTCGACGCTTCATTTCTGGAGCTTGAGGAGGCCGATGACGGCGCGCTGATGCATATCGGCGCCACGCTTGTGTTCGACCCGCTCCCCGGCGGTGGGACGCCGACGATCGGGAAGGTGCGCGAGCACCTCGAACAGCGCTTGGACCTGTTGCCTCGCTACCGCCAGAAGCTCGGCGTGCCTCGCACCGGCGGACTCGCCTGGCCGTCCTGGGAGCGCGATCAGCGCTTTGAGATCGATGCGCACGTTCGTCATGCGACGCTTCCGTCGCCGGGGGATGAGCGCGAGTTCCTGGACTGGATCTCGGACTTCTACTCGCATCGCCTGGACCGCAGCCGTCCGTTGTGGGAGATGGTGCTGCTCGACGGTCTGGCGGATGGGCGTTGGGCGCTGGTGTCGAAGACCCACCACTGCTTGGTCGACGGCGTCGGCTCGGTCGGCCTCGTTGACCTGCTGCTCGGCGCAACGCCGGCGCCGCGCGAGGCGTCAGCCGCCCACGCGCCTCTGTCGGACTTGGTCTCGCTCGGATGGCTCCCGCGTCCACCCGAGCCTGTCGGCCAGGTGGCCGGCGCGGGCGTCGCGGCCGCTCGCGCCGGGGCGCATGCGCTGATGCATCCGCGTGAGGCGTTGGAGCGCTCGCGGGGGGTGATCGATCTGCTCGTCCGTGACGAGCTGATCGCGGCGCCGCGCTCGAGCCTGAACGTGCCGATCGGCGCGACGCGACGGATCGCGACCGTTCACGTCGAGCTCCAGGAGCTGCAGAAGGTTCGTTCGGCGCTTGGCGGCAAGGTCAACGATGTCGTGCTGTGTGCCGCCACCGGCGCGTTGCGCGAGCTGCTGCTCGCGCGCGGCGAGGAACCACCGCGCCAGGGACTGCGCGCGATGGTGCCGGTGAACATCCGTCGCGACGGAGACCGCGGCGAGCTTGGCAACAAGGTCTCCTCGCTGTTCGTCGAGCTGCCGGTCGCCGAGCCCGACCCGCTGCGCCGCTACGAGCTGGTGCGCGCCACGGCGCAGGCGCGGAAGGCGGGCGGGCAGGCGCTCGCGGCCGGCGCGGTGACCGGGCTGACCGAGCTCGCGCCGCCAGTGCTCCACGCGGCCATCGCGCGGGCGATGTCCGCGAAGCGACTGTTCAACGTCACGATCACCAACATCCCCGGCTCACCGCGTCGCCTGTATGCGTTCGGCGCGCCGATGGTCGATGTCGTGCCGATCGTGCCGCTCGCGGCCGAGCACGCGGTCGCGATCGCCGCCGTCTCCTACGCCGGCAGGGTGACGTTCGGGTTATACGCCGATCGCGCCACGATGCCCGACCTCGATGTCCTCCGAGACGGCATCGTCACCTCCCTGCTCGAGCTAGCGGCGCTGGCGCACGCGACAGCGGCGGCACGTTAGCAGGCGGCCGCTTCGCGGATCTACCCACGACAAAGCCTGAGAGCGCCGGGCGGGGCGCCGCCGCCTGACGACGACGACCACTGGCTTGGCCGTACCCCTACAATCGCCGGCTTGGCTGAAG
>JADGPN010000696.1 GCA_017882465.1 Solirubrobacteraceae bacterium | reverse complement strand
CGTGGACACGAATGTGGACACAACTGTCAGCTCCGATGACGTTGGCAGGTTTCTGGGGCGCCGAAATACCAGGGCCAGAGGCCGGCCGGCAGCCAGATGACTGGAACCCCGGACGCCCGGATCCACTTTCGCCTGCTCAATCCGCATAATTCGGTCCGCAGAAAGCGTGTATGTGCATCAACAGAACGCCAGCAAATGTCCAGAAACGGCTGGCAGCCTGGTCCAATCACGGACCAATCCCGCGAGATTCTGGCACCGGTGGGACGATCGAGCAATGGCAGAGCCAACCGAGTGCGAGAGCGCGTTCGGCGCTGGCCGCGAGCTCGAGGCGGTCGCAGCGTGAGCTACGCGCGTCGCCAGCAGTATCGCCGGCTCTCTCACGCCGGAAAGGCGGCGCTGGGAAGCGTCGGCGCCGCGCTGCTCGGGCTCGTGATCGCGAGCGCGGGAGCGGCGCTGCTCGCCGGGCTGCTGCTGCTCACCGCGTTCGGGCTCGCCCTCTACGCTCGCCACTGGCTTTCGCTCACCGGTCGCAGCCGCGTCGGGGCTCGCTCAGAGGACGAGGTGCAGCGTGCGCTTGCGCCGCTGCGGGCGGACGGTTGGCAGCTGCGGCGCCCTGGCGGGGACGGGGAGACATCGACTCCGTGGCGATTGCTCCCACTGGCGTTGCGGTCGCGATCGAGACGAAGACCAGGACATACGACGGTCGCCATCTCGTTCGGGTGCCAAGGGCCCACACGGCTGGATTCGCCAGGCAGAGCGGGAGCGTGACCACCTCGGCCCGAGAGTTTCGCCGCCGTTCCAAGGGAGCAGCGACACAAGCGCTGGCGCCGACGCCTCCTACCGTGTGGGAGCAGCAGTCAGCGCGTGTGCTGGGAACGGGCTTAGGGCACGGCGAGCAAGCAATTGGTCGCGCCAGCCCGGCCGCTGCCTTGCACCAATCTGAGCGACGCAGCCCCGATCGCCAACGTCGCCCCTCTTGTCCGGGACCGGTAGTGTGGCGACGGCGGGCGAGATGACTGCTCTGCGATCGATGGAGCAGTCTGCGCACGCGGGCGGTGAGCTGTCGCTGCTCGTCCAAAGGGGCTGTCGGGACTAGCTGAGTTCGAGCAAACAGCCTCGGCTCGGGCTCTCCCTCGCGCGAGAAACCGGGCGTGTCGCCGCCGGCGGCGAGTCGTGCTGGCGATCGGAGGAAGGGGACGAGCTCGTGCAGGGTTCCGCAGTCGAGGGCGCTCACCTCGTTGCGCCGTCGGCTGACGATCGCCTCAACGGGAGCGAGCGGTACTCAGCTGAGCGCGTTCACGGGATCGTGAGATCCTCGAGTTCGTGATCAGTCCGCCTGCGCCGCGAATTTCGCTGATTCAGTTGCGTATGTGTCAACTCCGGCAGCAGAGAGCTTGCGTCGATGCTGATGCGTCTTTGTCCGATTGGAAGCCCAAGGGCGGGGTTTCTGACCGCCCACAGCGGCGCTCAGCCTGGTCGCGTGTTGGGCTCTACGATGATGCCGACCGAATCGCGCGGCGAACTCGGGCGAGCGCCTTCTTCCGGGCGGGATCGTCAGGGTCGGCCATGTTGGCCGTCACGGCCGTGATTGGGATCCGGCTTCCCCTGGGGCCGAGGATGTCGGCGAGCAGATCGTTGTCCTTACGGAGCCGGACGATGTCGGCAACCAGTTGCTCGGCCGCCTGTCGCTGGCCATCGTGGCGGGCATTGACCACGACGAGTTGCGCGTGCTCGATGCCGGCGTAGCTATCGGCGATCGCCCAGCGCTGATCCGGCTGCGGAGCCCTTCTCGCTTGGGCAACGCCACCCAGGCGGGTCCGCATTTTCTCGAGGAGCTCGGGGTGCTCGCGGCCGAGTTCGCCCAGCCGTGCGCCGCCGATCACGCCGAGAACGTCAACCATGCCGTCCGGCTGGCGCAGTAGCTGCGCAAGGACGGTGCTCTCGCCCTCGCTCGTGAGTGCAGCGTACGAACAGCTGGTGACCTTCGGCCGGTGGGGGCGCAACAAACACCCGGAGATCCACGAATCGGAGCGGGCTGTCCCCCTCGAGAACGACGGCCTTGGAGTAGTCCATCATCACGTCTGTGGTGAAGAAGCTATCGGAGAGGTCCGCGTCTCCCGGAAAGGTCAGCAGGGCAGCGCCTATCGCCCCGGCCTCGCGGTAGCGACGAAGCTCGGGATGGCTCCCCGGCGTTGTCTCGCGAAACTGGCGCAGCGTGTCGTCCCGGACACAGCGTGCCGCGATGACCAATGCGTCGCTGCCGGTCAGCATCGCCTCGATGAACGCCGTCTTGCCCGAGCGCGCGGGCCCGGCGACGTGGATGAGCGCACGCTCGATCACGGCTGTGCTTATTAGCACCCACTACCCCCACAACCCCCACAGCCCCCTTTGGACGAGCAGCGACAGTTCGCTGGCCACCTTCGCGGACTGCTCCTTCGATCGCCGAGCAGCCATCTCGCCGGTCGCCGCGACACTGCTCCCTCAGGCGTAATCCGGCAGCGCCCGGAGGCGCGCCGGCGAGTGCTTTCACGATCTCGGTGCTATCAGACCGGACGACTCCTATGGCGACGAAGCGCAAGCCCGTGCCGTCCGGTTCTGAGGCATCAGCCCGCGGTCTCCGTCGATCCCCGTTCAGTCAAGCAGCGACGGAAGCGTGATGACGGACGCGGGCCGGCAGCTCGCACCG
>JADGPN010000160.1 GCA_017882465.1 Solirubrobacteraceae bacterium | reverse complement strand
ATCGTGACGATCCCGGGGAAGCGCATCCCGGACCTTCCGCCCGGGATCCTCGAGGGTGTGGCTGACGGGGCGGCGATCATCGATACGGGCAACTACTACCCGCAGCAGCGGGACGGCAAGATCGAATCCATCGAGTCGGGAATGACCGAGAGCGGCTGGGTGGCCGAGCAGCTCGGGCGGCCGGTGATCAAGGCTTTCAACGGGATCTACGCCCGGCACCTGCTGGAGCTGGGGCAGCCGGCGGGCACGCCGGGGAGGATCGCGCTGCCCGTCGCCGGCGACGACGAGGCGGCCAAGGAGGTGGTCATGCGCCTGATCGACGAGCTCGGGTTCGACTCCGTGGATGCCGGCAGCCTGGCCGACTCGTGGCGCCAGCAGCCCGGAACGCCCGTCTATGGTGCTGACCTGGACGCCGAGGGTGTGCGCTCCGCCCTCGCCGAGGCGAACGTCGAGCGGCCCGCCGAATTCAGGGCCTGACCCGAGTACCCAGGTCTTTCGTGCCATCTGTATCGATGGTAGTCCGCGCCTGAGGAGGGAATGCCGGGGGCCCGGGCCCGTCCGCCCCGCAGGCGATGATGCACGAATGCACCGGTCCGGCGTGAGCGAGCATGGCTGATACAGGCGATCTGCTGCACGCCTGGGAGGCCGCGATCCGGGAGCTGCGCGGTATCGCTTCCTCGTTGGTCTCCGGCCCGGCCGAGCTCGCCGGGCAGCTGGGCGCGCCCCTTCAGCGCCAGGCCGAGCTGCTCGAGCAGATCCTCCAGCGCCAGGTCGATTTCGAGCGCGATCTCTTCGGTCGCGTGCTCGGACCGGCCCGGGTCGTCCTCGACGTCGCGGACCAGACGACCGCCGCCATGCACTCGCAGGCGACAGCCTTCCGCGCCGCCGCAGCGTCCTTCGGGCAGGTCGCCGATCTGCTCGAGCAGGAGACGAAGCTGCTGCAGGTGGCGACCGGGACGCTTCGCAATCCCGTCTCGGCTCTGCGCACAGCCGGAGGCGCGCTGCGACCGGAAGGCGACGCCCCCTCTCACGGCACCGACGCCTGAGGCATCCCGTCGCGTGTCCGCGGGTCCGGCGATCTACAGTTCGGGACGCCGGAATCGCGCCCCCCTGAGGAGGACCTCATGCAAGGCAACATCGCGCCGCTCGCCCGCGCCCCGCGCCCGATCGACGCCGGCGTCACCGTCGGACACGTCCACCTGCGAACCGCCGACATCGATCGCGTCCGCGCCTTCTACGTCGACGTGCTCGGTTTCGACGTGGTCGCCGAGGCCCGCGATGTCCCCGGCTGGGGGACAACCGGAGACCTCCTGTTCGTGTCCGCGGGCGGCTACCACCACCACCTCGGGTTCAATACGTGGAAATCGAAGGACGGCGGACCGCAGCCCGACGGCGTCGCGGGGCTCCACCACGTCGCTCTGCGGTACCCGTCGCGGACGGCTCTGGCCGACGCCGTGGCCCGGCTGCGCGCGGGCGACTGGCCGATCCGCCAGGCCACCGACCACGGCACCCATGAGGCGGTGTACCTGAGCGATCCGGACGGGAACGACCTGGAGCTGATGTGGGATCGGCCGCTTGCCGAGTGGCCGCGCGATCCGCTGGGTCACCTCACCGGCGGCGGCGGTCACGACGTCGACCTCGACGCGCTGCTGACCGAGCTGGAGTGAGGAGCGGAGATCACCGAGCCTGAGTCGTTCGCCCCGCGCCGCGCCGCTCGAGCGGCGGTCGACCTGTACTGGGGCACGGGCGTGTGCGACGACGTCCCCGCGCTGGCGTGGTTCCTGGTCTCGGCCCTGGTGCCGCTGACGCTCGGCCTGACCGCCCTGGGCACCGTGCTGCTGGGCGACTACGCCAAGGCGCAGGCGCTCGCCCAGCGCGTCGCCAAGGTGCTGCCCTCCGACGTCAGCGATCAGGTCGTGCAGCTGATCCTGCGCACGCGACGCGACTCGCCGATCCTGATCGCGATCTCGATCGTGCTCATGGTGTGGACCAGCTCCGGGGCCGTCGGCGTGGTCGAGCGGGTGATCTCGCGGCTGCTCGGCCGTCCCCGCTTCGGCATGGTGATCCTGAAGCTCAGGCAACTGGGACTCGCCGCCGGGGTCGTGCTCGTCGTGGTGCTGATGGTGCTGGCCGGCGCCAAGGCGACCAACCTGCAGAGCCGGCTCGGATTCGGCGGCCCCGTCGCGCATTGGCTGTTCACGCTCGGTTCGGCGCTCGCCATCGGTGCCGTGTGCACGTCGCTGTACCACTTCTCTCCCCGCGATGGGATCCCCTGGCGGGATGCCGCCGTCGGCGCCATCCCGGCCGCGATCGCACTCGAGCTCACACCCACGGTCGCCGCCTACTACCTGCGGTGGATCGCCGGCACGACCCCGGTCCAGGTGTTCCTGGTCCTGGCCGGAGTCCTGTTCACCTGTTACATCGCGGCGATCGCGTTGATGGTGGGCGCGGCCGTGGCCGTGCGCCATGGGGAGCGCGGGGGCGCGGTCGCGACCCCCGGAGCGGCGAAGGCAGCGATCGCCGTTCAAAGCGAGTCTGCACCGGGTATCGCCCAGCAGGACTGACGGCCTAGAGTTCACGCCAGAACATGTCCACCGCCGCCTCGAGGAGGTCCGATGGGTTTCGATCAGTACCACGAGCCGCCCGATGAGCTGCCGACGGACACGCGAACGTTCGCGCGGCTGTGCGCTTCGCTGACCGAAGAGGCCGAGGCCATCGGCTGGTACCAGCAGCGGCTGGCCGTCGAACCGGATCCCGAGGCGCGCGCGATCATGCTCGATGCCCAGGGCGAGGAGTTCAAGCACTTCAGCATGGATCTCGAGTTCCTGCTGCGGCGGACCCCGACCTGGCGCGCCATCGCCGAGGGGATCATCTTCCAGCCCGGCGACATCGTGGAGAACGGTGAGGAAGCCGAGGCGGAAGTAGGCGAGGGCGAGCCGGGCGCCGACGGCCCGCAGCGCGACGCCTCCGGCTCGCTGGGGATCGGAAGCCTGAGGGGGTCAGCACGATGAACCATCTTCTTCGCCCGCTGGCGCCGGTCAGCGACTCGGGCTGGAAGCTGCTCGACGACGAGGCGACCGAGCGGCTCACCGCGGCGCTCGCCGCCCGCAAGCTGGTCGAGTTCTCAGGCCCGCACGGGTGGGAGCATTCGGCCACCAACCTGGGGCGAGCCAGCGCGCTCGCCTCGGCCCCGTGCGAGGGGATCGTCGCCACCCAGCGCCGCGTGCTGCCGCTGGCGGAGCTCCGCGCGGGCTTCAAGGTGTCGCTGTCCGAGCTCCGCGATCACGACCGCGGCGCCGTGGATGTCGACCTGGCCGATCTCGACGATGCCGCTCACCGCATCGCCCGGGCCGAGAACATCGCCGTCTTCCACGGCTGGGAGGACGCCGGCGTCGCCGGTATCGCGGAGGCCTCACCCCACCGCACGGTGAGCCTGGGCGAGAACACCGACGCCTTTCCGCGGCCGGTCGCCGCTGCCGTGGAGCTGCTCCTGCGAGCGGGCATCGCCGGGCCCTACGCGCTGGCCCTCGGGCGCGAGGAGTACACCCGCGTGGTCGAGACCGCGGAGCATGGCGGCTACCCGCTGTGGGAGCACCTGCGGCGGATCATCGAGGGGCCGATCGTGTGGGCACCGGGGGTCCGAGGGGCGATCGTGCTCAGCCTGCGCGGCGGGGACTTCCTCTACGAGTCCGGCCAGGACCTGTCGATCGGCTACGAGAGCCACGACTCCGAGTTCGTGCACCTGTATCTGGAGGAGAGCTTCAGCTTCCTCGTCGCGACGCCCGAGGCGGCGGTGGCGCTCAACGCGTAGGGAGGGCGGAGACTCAGTCGTCTGAGCGGGCCCGCGCCGACAGATAGCGCAGCAGCTCCGGGTCCTCGGAGCGCAGCTCGTCCACGGGCTCGCCTGAGCACGTGCACAGCTGCACCACGGCTTCGCTGCCCACGAGCTCCTTCAGCCGCCAGATCGCGCCGTGCTCCTCCCAGCGGATCAGCGTCTCGATCGGCGTCTGCGCCATCGGCCGATGATCGCACAGCCCCGAGGCCACGACCGCCTCCCGTCCACGATCGTCAGCCGTCGGCGAGGACCCGGAGGCGGGCCGCGCGCGCTCGAGCCGCCAACTGCGCCGCCGCGCCCAGCCGCTCGTCGTGCGGGACACGGGCAAGGTTGAGCTCGACCAGGCGAACCGCGGCGCGCGTGGCCGCCTCCGCCAGCACGACCGCTGCGGTCGCGTCGCCGACGAGATGCGGGCTCCCGGACTCGGCCAGCTCGGCCGCCAGCTCCGCGATCTCCGCAGTGCCCGCGGCCACGGCCAGGGGTGCCTCCGCCGATGCGGACAGGGCGGCGGCGAGACGGGATTCCCGCGACGGGTCGCTGCGGTCGAGCCCGGCCGCCTCGAGGACGGGCCCGTAGGAGCGCAGGTCCTCGTCGGCCAGCTCCAGCTGCCGCGCGCGCAGGCTCGCAGCGCGGGCCCTGAGCGCGGCAGCCCGATCGTCCTGGCTGCCGCCCGATACCGGCGCGAACGCCGCCGCCATCTCGGCCAGGGCAGCGGCGGTGGCGCCGGCCAGAGCGGCGGCGCTGCCGCCGCCGGGCGCCGGCTCGCGGGCCGCGATCTGATCGAGCAGCTCGATGAATGGCCGATCGGCGAACCCCATCGCCGACCAACCCTATCCGCGCCTCAGAACAGCCCGATCGTGCGGCCCTGCTCGTCGATGTCGACGTTGAGTGCGGCCGGGGTCGTTCCCAGACCGGGCATCTGCTGAATGTCGCCGCACAGCGGGACCACCCACCCGGCTCCGGTGTACGCGCGCGCGTCGCGGACCTGGAGTGTGAAGTCCTCGGGTGCGCCAAGCAGCGCGGGGTCGGCCGAGAGCGACAGGTGCGTCTTGGCCATGCAGATCGGGAGCTTGCCGAGGCCGTCGGCCTCCATCTGCTGGATCCGCTGCTCGGCGGCCGGGTACAGGAATACGTCCTTGGCCTTGTAGACCCGCTTGGCGACGGCGTTGATCTTGGCCTTGATCGAGTCGTCGTCGTCGTACAGGAATCCGAACTCGTTGGGCTGCTCGCACGCATCGACGACGGCCTCGGCCAGCGCGGCCGCGCCGGCGCCGCCGCGGACGAAGCCCTCGTTGATCTCGGCCGCGAACGCCCCGGCATCGAGGGCCAGGCGCTTGACCAGCTCCAGCTCCTCGTCGGTGTCGCCCGGACGGCGATTGACGGCCACCACGCACGGGAGCCCGAACTCGCGCACGATTCCAAGGTGACGTCTCATGTTCGCAGCGCCGGCCTCGATCGCCTCCAGTCCCGTCCCCCGCTCGACGCGGGGATCGTCCTCGATCCCACCGTGGTGCTTGAGAGCGCGGACGGTCGCGACCAGGACCACGGCGCTTGGCCGCAGCCGTCCCACCCGGCAGACGATGTTGAAGAACTTCTCCATGCCCATGTCGGAGCCGAAGCCCGACTCCGTCACCACGTAGTCACCCAGCTTGAGGCCGATCAGGTCGGCGACCAGCGATGAGTTGCCGTGGGCGATGTTGGCGAACGGCCCGGCGTGCATCAGGCACGGCTGACCCTCGAGCGTCTGGATCAGGTTCGGCTTCAGCGCCGCCTTCAGCAGCACCGTCATCGCGCCTGCGGCGCCCAGGTTCTCGGCTGTCACCGGCTTGGCGCCGTCGTAGGAATGCGCCACCGTGATCGCGCCGAGGCGGCGGCGCAGATCCTGCAGATCACGCGAGACCGCCAGGATGGCCATCACCTCCGACGCGGCGGTGATGTCGAACCCGGTCTCGCGCGGATAGCCGTTGGGGCGGCCTCCGAGGCCGAGCACGATCTGGCGCAAGGCGCGGTCGTTCATGTCCACGGCGCGCCGCCAGCCGATCCGCAGCGCGTCGATCTTGTGCGCGTTTCCGTGCAGGATAGAGGCGTCGAGCAGCGCCGCGAGAAGGTTGTTGGCGGCGCCGACGGCGTGGATGTCGCCGGTGAAGTGCAGGTTGAGGTCCTCCATCGGCACGACCTGCGTGAGACCGCCGCCGGCGGCGCCGCCCTTGATGCCGAACACCGGCCCCAGGGAGGGCTCACGGAGGCACAGGACCGGGGACTTGCCGATCGCCCCGAGACCCTGGGTCAGCCCCACGGCGGTCGTCGTCTTCCCTTCTCCCGCCTTGGTGGGGGTCATCCCGGCCACGCAGACGAGCTTGCCGTCGGCCACCGCGGCGAGCCGGTCGATCACCGTAAGCTCGATCTTCGCCTTGAAGCGGCCGTAGGGCTCGACCTCGCCCGGCTCGAGCCCGGACCGGTCGGCGATCTGCTCGATCGGCTGCAGCTCCGCTTCCTGGGCGATCTCCAGACTTGACTTCATCTCTGCTCCCTCATCGATCAACCTGCTGCCGCAGCCTGCTGCCGCTCCCGACGAGGGTCAGCCTAGACAAATAGGTCCACAACGAAAAGGGACGCTCAGTACAGGCGACGTGCTGATCGTTCACTGACCACCGCGGACCCGCTCCTCACCGCTGTACACGTTGACGTGGGCGCCCCGGGCGAAGCCGGCCAGGGTCAGGCCGCGGTCGGCCGCCAGCTCGATCGCCAGTGATGTCGGCGCGCCCACGCCGACGAGGATCGGAGCCCCGGCCACGGCGGCCTTCTGGACCAGCTCGAACGCCAGCCTGCCGCTGACGCAGAGGATCGAGGCGCTCAGCGGAAGCCGGCCGTCGAGCAGGGCTCGCCCGATCACCTTGTCCATCGCGTTGTGCCGGCCCACGTCCTCGCGAACCACCTGGAGCTCCCCCGCGCAGTCGAACAGCCCCGTCGCGTGCAGACCCCCCGTGCGCTCGAACGTGGGCTGGCGCAGCCGGTCGGGCAGCGCTGCCAGCACGGCTCGGTCGACGACCGGGCCGGGCTGAGCCCGGGGGGCGCTGACGGCGACCTCCTCCAGCGCTCCCTTGCCGCAGACGCCGCACGAGGATGTGGTGTAGAACCGGCGCGACCCGGGATCTCGCAGCAGCGGCCCGCGAACCTCGATCACGTTGTTGGCCAGATCCGCGTTCAGGCCCGCCTCGTGAGCACGATCGATCAGGCCCTCACCATGGAGGAAGCCGAGCGCCAGCTCCTCGTCGTGTCCAGGCGTGCGCATCGTCACCGCTACCGGCGTGCCGTCGACGCGGAGCTCGAGCGGCTCCTCCACCGCCACCTCGTCGCGGCGTCCGTCACGGACGATCGTCGCGGTCATCCGCGACTCGTCAGCGCCGCGCGGCGCGATCACGACAGCGCGGGCTCCGCGAGGGCCGGGGTGTAGGCCGGCTGCTCGGCGACCGGGCGGACGTCCACCGCCACGACCTTGTACTCCGGACAGCTCGTGTTCACGTCCGCCGAGGAGCCGATCAGCAGGTTCGTGCGGACCTCGGGGAAGTGGAAGGCCGTGAACACGTGGCCCGGATCGATCCGCTCGGTGACGCGAGCCTCGGTCTCGATCCGCCCCACCCGGCTGCGTACCGAGACCCGCCGCCCGTCGGAGATCCACAGGCGGGCGGCGTCGTCGGGGTGGATCTCGAGCCAGTCGCGGTCGAGCAGCTCGAGGTTGCCGGTGCGGCGCGTCATCGTGCCGGCGTTGTAGTGCTGGAGTCGCCGTCCGGTGACCAGGATCAGCGGGAACTCATCGTCGGCCGCGTCACCCGGCTCCTTGTAGGGCAGGGGCGCGAACTGGCCACGGCCGCCGGGCAGCTCGAAGCTCTCCTGATACAGCGTCGGCGAATCGGTGCCATCGGCAGCGACGGGCCACTGCAGGCCCCGGCGGCCGATCCGCTCATGGCTGACGCCGGCGTACTGAGGCGTGAGCGCGGCGATCTCGTCCATCGCGTCGGCCGGGGTCCGCCATCCCATGTCGTGGCCGAGTGCGCGCGACACGGTCAGGATGATCTCGAAGTCGGTCCTGGCCTCGCCCGGCGGATCGATCGCCGGGGCGACCAGCTGCATCCTCCGCTCGGCGTTGGTGAACGTGCCCGACTTCTCCAGGAACGCGGACGCCGGCAGGATCACGTCGGCGTACTTCGTCGTCTCGGTCTCGAAGATGTCCTGGCAGACCAGGAACTCGAGTGAGTCGAGAGCCGCGATCACGTGCGTGGTGTTGGGATCGGTTTGAGCCACGTCCTCGCCGAAGATGTACATCGCCTTCAACCGCCCATCGACCGCGGCGTCGAACATCTGCGGAATCGTGAAGCCCTTCTGGCGCGAGAGCGGCACGCCCCAGCACTGCTCGAACGAGCGCGCCACCTCCTCGTCCGAGACCGCCCGGTAGGCGGTGTAGGTGTCAGGCAGCGCTCCCATGTCCGAGGATCCCTGAACGTTGTTCTGCCCCCGCAGCGGTAGCAGCGCCGAGCCCGGCCGGCCGACCTTCCCGGTCATCAGGGCCAGATTGCAGATCAGCCGCACGACCTCGGACCCGTACTTGTGCTCGGTCACACCCAGTCCCCACAGGATCGAGGCCTCCTGCGCCTCGGCGTAGATGTGGGCGGCCGCCTCGATGTCCGCGCCCGGGACGCTCGTGATCTCCTCGGTGTGCTCCGGCGTGTAGAGCGCGATCAGCGCCTCCACCTCGTCGTAGCCGTCGGTGCGGCGGTCGACGAAGTCACGGTCCAGAAGGCCGTCGCGAGCGACCACGTGAGCCAGCCCCAGCATCACAGCGGCGTTGGTTCCCGGCCGCGGCGACAGGTGCAGGACCCCATAGTCCGAGAGCTCTATCCGACGGGGGTCGATGGTGACGAGCTTCAGGCCGCGCATCGTCGCCTGCTTGATCCGCGCGCCGACGACCGGATGGCCCTCGGTCGGGTTGGCGCCGATGATGATCGCCGCACCGGCCGCGTCGATGTCGGTGAAGGAGCCGGTCGCTCCCGAGAGCCCGAACGCCTTGCGCAGCGCGAACGAGGTGGGCGAGTGACAGACCCGCGAGCAGTTGTCGAGGTTGTTGGTGCCGATCGCCGCGCGCATCAGCCGCGACATCGCATAGCAATCCTCGTTCGTGGCCCGGGACGAGGCCAGGCCGGCGATCGCATCCGCGCCATGCTCCGCCTTGATCCGGGACAGCTCGCCGGCGATCAGGTCGATCGTGTCCTCCCAGCTCGCCTCCCGGAACCCGCCTCCGTCGCGGATCAGCGGCGCCGTCAGGCGATCACGGGAGCGTGAGAACTGGTGGGCGAAGCG
>JADGPN010000159.1 GCA_017882465.1 Solirubrobacteraceae bacterium | reverse complement strand
CGTGACCGCGCACCGATCTCGCTTACAGCGAAGGAAACGTCCCGAGAATCCGTCCCCGCGGAGGCCACGATCCCCGATGCGATAAGGCTGCGCCGCGGCCCAGCATGTCCGGGAAAGGGCATTATGTTCACGGACGTGTCGATGGACCGGCGCACTCCCGCATCGCCTCCGCGAGCGCTGACGGCCGCGCGTTTGTGGCGTGCTCTCGCTGGTCGTCCCGAGGGACCGGGTCGACGTGGCCGCTGACTACCGCTTCGACCCGATCGATAGCCAGATCGTGGCAAGCACCCCCGGCTCGCACGCTCTCGCTATCCGCGCAGAGCGGGGCCGGCGACCCAGTGGTCCGGGAGGCGCGTCTCGACACGGAAGCAGGTCCGGTTCTGCGCGCGATCGCATGCGGGGCGATGCGGTCGTCCGGCGGCCAGCGGTCGGCGCGATCGACGCGTCGCCAAGGCGCTCGCCAGCTCGGACCCGCCGCCATGGCGAAAGCAGTCATCCGCGAGCGCGTCCGCAGATGCTGCCTCCCGGGGATGAGCTGCCCGGCGATGCCGCTCGCGACGCTTCCCATGCGAAGGCGCGGCCTTGACGGTCCCGGGCGAGCCATCAGTTCTCAGGGCCGGCAACCGCCGTCGGGCAAACTATGGGCTGTGAGCTCGCACGAGATCACCCAGCTGATCCACGAATTCGGCCTCATCGCCGTGTTCCTGGCGGCAGGCCTGCAGGCGATGGGGTTTCCGGTTCCTGGTGGTACGGCGCTGGTGATCGCAGGGATAGACGCATCGGCTAAGAATGGTCTCCCCTTGGTAGGGGTTATCGCTGCGGGCGCGCTAGGCGCCCTTTTTGGGGGAACAGCCGGCTTTGCAGTCGGTCGTTGGCGGGGGGAGCCTGTGCTCTTCCGTGTCGGGCGGCTGTTCCGTCAGGAGCCGGAGCGCGTCCAGGAGCTTCGTGGTCAGTTCCAGAGGCACGCCATCGCGCCCCTGTTTATCGCCCGCTTCATCACCGGCTTACGAAATGCTGCCGGACTTGTCGCGGGCGCGAGTGGCGTGCCCTTCGGCCGATTCCTGGCGGTCAGCGCGGTCGCAGCTCTCGCGTGGTCGGCGTTGATCACGCTCGAGTACTACTTCGCTGGCCACGCCATCCTCGGGGCGCCGACCTGGTTGCAGATCGTGCTGATCATCGCCGGTGTGGTGGCGACGATTACTTCGTTTCGCTTCCTGCGACTGGGGATTGGCGTTCGAGGACGGCGTCCTGCCGAGGCTGCGGAAGTTTCGGATTAGCAGCCTTGCGTCCGGGGTTTGGAGCGGGGCCTTCGCGGAGCTGACCGCACCGAGTCCGATGGTCCGCCGCGCCGCTATTGGGCGCGGACCCACCATGATCCTTAAGTCGCCGAAGCGATAGCAGCCTCGAACCCGGCTCCGCGGCGGATGCGATCGTCAGCGGGGACGACCGGCGGCGCACGAATGCAGCCACATTAGGTCGCCTGGACCCGCTGCTGGAGTACGCCTGAAGCGGCCACGCCACCGCGGCGGCTGCTCCGTGCGAAGAGCGGCAGTGGTTGAGGCTGCCGCTTCGGCGACATTGCGGAAGCCAAGGCTGGAGGCAGCGTGCAGCGGAAGGGTCCTGCCCCGCTGGGCGCGACGGCGAAGTGCAGGTGCCCGAGTTCGTGCACACGCTCCTCGCATTTCGCATCCGAACACGTTCAATATCTCCACCGACGCGCCGCGGCCGGGTCCGAGCCGGGGCGGTAGCGCGCGCGCGTCCTTCGTTCGCGCCTGGGCTTTGCCGATGTCGGGCCGATACCATGGCGAGTCGTTGACCGACGGCGTGCCTGTCCGGAGCATGAAGCAGCTGTTCGAGCTGGCGTTGCAGCTCGAGCCGCCGTGGCGCGTGGTGAGCAGCGATCTCGACTTCGCGCGGCGGCGAGTCGATCTGCGCTTGGGCTTCCGGGCTGGTTCGCGATTCCCATGTCCTCAATGCGGGCGCGCCTGCGAGGCCGTCGAGTTCACCGAGGGCACCTGGCGCCAGCCGGACATGATCGCGTTCGAGGCGTTCGTCACGGCGCGGTTGCCGTCAGTCCGGTGTCCCGAGCACGGGGACGGGGCCCTGACGCCGTCCTGGGCGAGCGACCACGTCTCGCTTCGCGATCTGATCCGCAACGGAAACGCGGACCAGCTCCGCGACACGCACGCGGATCGCAGCTCGCGTCGTACCCGTCCACCCGGGAGCCCCGGGCAAGCTCGCCGGTGAAGGCCGCGCCTGCGATCGGCGGGCGACCCGTTGTTCAGGCGGCGTCGGCCTCGTCCGGGTATTGGGGCGGCGCATCGCCGACCGCCGCCAGCACGAGCGGGTAACGCCGGCCGTCATAGGCGCGGATTGTCTTCAGGGTCAGCAGAACGCGCCACTCGTCGCCGAAGTCGAACACGTAGGCCAGCTTCTCGCCCCGCAGCAATCGGGCCCGGTCGAGCCGCGTCTCCGCGGATCGCTTCCGGGGCGGCTCGCCCGCGGAGAACGCGGCCAGCGGACTCGGATTCTCGAACGAGGGATTCTCGAACGAGAACGGGTTGCAGAACTCGGTGCCGGCGCGGGGCCAGAACTTCGTCCCGAGCCAGAACGTGTACAGGTGGTCGTCGTCCCAGCCAAACCCGAGCTGCAGGGCGCGGTGCAGGTGCACGAACGTCTGATCGCTACGCACCCCGATCGTCCGGCGAACGCCCGGGCATCCAACCAGGCGAGCATCGAACTCGTACACGTGCTTGGCCACGGTCGGACCGTAGCGGCCGGTCCGGACGGACCGGCGCCCGGTTGTCTGACGTCCTCCGGCCGTGGTGCCCTCGCGGCGGCCGCTGCCGCTTCCACGAAGAAGCGGAAGCCACGGGCAGCGTGCTCGAGCACGTCGACGCGACCGCTCTCGGACAGAAGCAGCCACGCGTGCGCCTCGGCTGCAAATGCCTGCGCGAACACGAAGGCAGGGCTCGCCGCAGGCGGTGCAAGAGACCTCGTATTCGCCATAAGCGGGGGCCGCCCGGTCCCGGAGGGAGCGCCGCGCCGTTGTTGCCGGAACCCCAAGCAGCCGCAAGCTCGGACTTCCACTAATCGAAACCCCGCACTTCTGCTCCGCTGCTAGACGACCCCCTCTAAGGGGACTTAGAGGCAGTTGCGCGCGCGGCAAAGCGTTGGACATAACGGCGCTGCCAAGGAGTTTCGACGGCATGACTGTTGTAGTGCTCGCGGACCCACGCGACCGCGTCCTGGCTGTTCACGCCGCCAAGCTGAGCGATGCACGCCAAGGCAGTGCCGGTACGACCGACGCCTCCCGTGCATGCAACCTCGACTCGCCAGCTCTCAACGGCGAGGCGATGGGCCTGCTCGAACGCCGACCGTGCGTCGTGGAAGCTGAGCGGAAGCCAGAAGTCTGGCCAGCGAAGCCATCGACCGCGCCGCGGCAGGTCACCAGGCCGCTTGCCGAGGAGGTACAGCGTCCACTCGGCGCGCGGCACCGCTGGGTCAACCGCGCGCAGGCTGCGACCGCGAAGGCGCGCGCCGTCGGGCAACTCGACAACCCCCGGTCCACACTGCCATGGCATGGACTCATGCTTTCAGGGGCCGCCACCGGCACGCGCAGCAGCGCCCGGCGCTTCCACTAATCGATAACCGTCATTCCTGCTCCGTTGCTAAGCCAACCCCTGCTCGGGCTGTTGGCCAGCTCCTCGAGGAATGCGGCCAGCTCGGCGTGCTCGACCGCGAGCACGTCACGCCTATGGTCGGCGAGAAACGCGCCGAACTGAACCAGGTCGCTGCGGTAGGCATTGACCGTGTTGCGCGCTAGGCCGCGCTCCTGCTCGAGATCGGTAAGAAAGCCGAGCACGAGCTGCTCGAAGGTTTCGGGAGCTCGTGGCCGGCGAGCGCTCATAGCGCCCTGTTCGCCGGCGCCGACGCGAATCCTCGCACGCCGCGACGCCGACCGGCAAGGCGCTCGAGAAACTGCGCCGATGGCGCTGACCCGCGCGGGCAGGCGTGGTTGTTGGTGGGCTGGATGCCGCGGTGGTCGGCGAAGGTCCACGCGCCGCGATTATGTCCCCCAGACCAACTGAGCGCTTACAAAAAGCCTGCTCTTTGCAGGTTTTTCTTCTCATAGCGGAGGCAGGATTCGAACCTGCGACCTTCAAGTTATGAGAGTGGCCGCCGCCTATCGGTTGACGGAGGCCATCCCCGACTCGTCATACCGCTCCCCGGCGACCTCCGGCAGCTCCGCCTCGATGCGCTGCAGGTCCTCGGCGGTGAGCTCCACGTCGAGCGCGCCGGCGTTGTCCTCGAGGTACTTCACCCGCTTGGTGCCCGGGATCGGGACGATGTCCTCGCCTTGGGCAAGTACCCACGCGATCGCGAGCTGGGCCGGCGTGATCCCCTTCTCGTGGGCGATGTCCGCGACCTTCGCGGCCAGCCGGAGGTTCGCCTCGAGGTTGTCGCCTGCGAACCGCGGGTTGCTCCGGCGGAAGTCGTTGGCATCGAGGTCGTCGGGCGACGTGAACCGGCCGGACAGGAAGCCGCGGCCGAGCGGCGAGTACGGGACGAAGCCGATGCCGAGCTCGCGGCACGTCTCCAGCACGCCGTGCTCCGGATCGCGCGTCCACATCGAGTACTCGGTCTGCACCGCGGTGATCGGATGCACGACGTGGGCCCGGCGGATCGTCTCCGGCGCGGCCTCGCTCAAGCCGATGTGGCGCACCTTGCCCTGTGCGACGAGCTCGGCCATCGCGCCGACCGTCTCCTCGATCGGGACGTTCGGGTCGACCCGGTGCTGGTAGAAGAGGTCGACGTAGTCGGTGCCGAGCTGGCGCAGCGAGATCTCGATCGCGCTGCGGACGTGGTCCGCCGAGCCGTCCAGCGGGCCCATCGTCGACATGTCGCCCGGCGTCGCATGGTCCATGCGGCTGGCGAACTTCGTCGCGATCACGACCTGCTCGCGCCGGCCCGCGAGCGCACGGCCGACGAGCTCCTCGTTGGTCAGCGGCCCGTACAACTGCGCCGTGTCGAAGAACGTGATGCCGAGCTCGAGCGCCCGGTGGATCGTGGCGACGGACTCCTGCTCGTCGGTCGAGCCGTAGAAGGCCGACATGCCCATGCATCCGAGGCCGATCGCCGAGACCTCGAGCGTTCCCAACGTGCGCGTCTTCATTTTTTTCGCTCCAATCCTTCGCGGTAGAAGTTGATCTTCCACTCGATCTGGTCGAGGTTCCTGGCCGTCTCCTCGAGCCGCTCGAGCACGGTCTCGCGATGCGCCTCCAGGAGCGCAAGTCGCTCCTCATTCGTGCTCTCGTCCTGCCTCATGAGCTCCGTGTAGCGGCGGACCTCCCGGATCGGCATGCCCGTCGTCCGCAGCTTGCTGAGAAACCGGATGAGATCGAGGTCCTCCTCGCGATAGCGGCGATGGCCGCCCTCGTTGCGATCGACCGGATCGAGCAGCCCCGCCCGCTCGTAGTACCGCAGGGCGTGGGCGCTCAGTCCAGAGACCCGAGCCGCGTCGGCGATCGTGAGAGACAAGGCCATGCCCCCACGGTACGACTTAGAGCGCGCTCTCAGTCAAGCCCGCGCGTGCCGGGCGCTCGGCCACGCCGGCTTGACCCGCTCTCGCGAAGGACTCGCACGCCGCCGGTCCTGACCGGACGCGCGAACGTCGTCCTCAGGCCATCTCGACCGTGTCGCCGTCAGCCGGGACGACGACGTTCTGCACCTCGGCTCGCGCAAGCTCCGCGCCCAACTCCGCGCGCGTGTCCGACCCTCACTAGCCCGGATCGTGCATGAAGCAGCCGCGCCCCCGGTGGGCGGGGGCGCGGGACTGTCCGGTTGAGCAGGGATTCTGCGGGTTGCGAGGCTCGTAATCGTAGACCCCGGCTCTGGAGGATCACCTTGAGGGTGCAGCGCGATGGGCGCCATTTCACCGTAGATGTCGTGCCGGACGGAGACGGGTTGGTGTCGCACGCGGGTGCGGCGCTGTTGGCCGAGGCGGCCGACCGGCTCGGGTTGACGGCGGCGCTGTCGCGCGCGTTGGCGCCGATGCGCGAGCGGCGCTCCAGGCACGATCCCGGTCGCGTCGTCCGCGATCTGGTGGTGATGCTCGCCGACGGCGGCGATTGCCTGGCCGACCTGCGCGCGGTGCGCGACCAGCAGCCCTTGTTCGGGGCGGTCGCGTCTGACGCGACGGCGTTTCGGGTGATCGATGCGATCGCCGCCGACCCTGACCCCGAGCCGCTCGCTCGCGAGCGCAATCGTCCATCGTCCGGGCGGGCCGCCGGAATCCACCAGTGTCGGGCGGGATCTTCGATGTGCTCCGCGGACAACGGATCAGCGGCAACGGTGCGCCGATTCGACTCCGGCCAATGTGCCTGTAGCAACGTGTCGCATTAGGTGCTACGGTGTGTTCGTGGCCCGAGAGATCTCAGTCAGGGACCTGCGCAACAACACGGCGCGGGTGGTTGCCGCGGTGCGCTCCGGTGAGCGGCTGTCGCTGACGGTGAACCGGACACCCGTGGCTGACATCGTGCCGTACACCGCCGCTCGCAGCCCATGGATCCCATCCGCAACGCTGCGGCGAATCGTCGCGGAGGCTGGGGCGGACGCCGGACTGCTCGACGATCTAGACGACGTTCGTGGCTCGCTGATCGACGAGCCGTGAGCCGGGCGATCGCGGACACCTCGATCTTCATCGCGCGCGAGGCCGGGCGTCCGCTCGGAGAGCTGCCCGACGAGATCGCCGTATCCGTCGTAACCGCGGCCGAGCTCGAGCTCGGCGTCCTGCGCGCCCTCGGCGCCGCCGTGCGGGCCGTCCGGCTTCAGACGCTCTCGCGGGTGCGCGCCGAGTACCCGCCGCTGCCGATCGACGATCAGACGGCATCGTGCTTTGCACGGATCGCCGATGAAGAGCTCCGCGCCGGCCGAAAGCTCCGCCGACATGACGTCTGGATCGCCGCGACCGCGCTGCGTCACGGAGCCGCCGTCGTGACTCAGGACGCCGACTTCAGCTCGTTCGCGTCGGTAGAGGTCATCCGGGTCTGAACACATCCCCGAACCCGCCCGAGTCGGACGTACTGATCTCGAGCGGCGTGGCCGAGCCCGCGAAAATCCGCCAATTTGCAGGCAACTTCACATAATAACTATCTATCGAGCGGCAATATGGAGACTGAATAGTTGCCCCGGGCGATTCGGCCCGTGAGGAACAACGGAACGGAATCCGGCGCTAAGCCCGATCCCGTCGCAGGCCGCGTCGGCTGCGCCGACTCGTATTGGCCTCGCCCTCCGTGTCTGCCGATATCGCGCGTAGGAGCCTAGCCTCGGAGTTGGATGGGGATGTCGCAGCGAGGAGCGCTCGCGGGCCGGGGTGGGTTGCTCGCGGGCCGCCGACGGTCGAGGTCGCAGAACCCGAAGGATTCGGGTCGCGTTCGCGCATGGGATCGGATCGGATCGGCGGCTCGCCGGCTCGACGCGGGTCGTGGATCAGAGTTTGGACGAGCCCCAAAGGATCCCTGCGCAACCCGTGCGGGCCGCGCCCCCCGATCGGAGGGCGCGGCCCGTAACGAAGCGATTCCCGGACGTGCTGCTACGGGGCGGGAAGCGGCTGGGTGTTGGCGGAGTTGAACGCCTGCACTCCCGCCTCATTGTCGCCGTCGAACGGCGTGACGGGGCTGTTCTTACCCAGGCAGAAGTCATCGCCTGTGGGGTCAGCGAACCAGGCGCCGACCTGATTGAGATCGACCCGCACGCGCTTGCCGTTGACCAGCGTCGAGGAGAACGCCTCCTGGACGATCAGCCTGAACTGGTTGTAGGCGTTGCCATGCTTGTTGGAGGTGAAATCGGCGATGTACTCGGCGGCGCCGAACGGCGCCCCCGCCTTCTCGAGCAGGAAGGTGGTGAACGTTGTGTTGGGCGGCAGGTGGCGGCCGCGGATCGTGAAGACGTCGAAGCCGAACTGATTAGTCGTCAGCTTGACCGTGACGTCGACTCGGGCATGAGGCATGCATGCGGCCAACTGCGGCGAGGATGGCGTGAGGTGAAGGTGGACGTTGTCGGCGGGTCCTGCTTTGACCGCTCCCCGACCTGTGTGGTGGGTGACGGTCGCCCCGACGGAGGCCACCGTGGATGCCCCGATGACGGCGACCGTTGCGGTGCCGATGGCGAGTTTTCTTGCGAGTTGCATTGATTCTCCTGTGTTTGCGGCGGCACGGTCGATCAGACCAGCTGGTCCGACGACTGCCGCCTCGGGGTTTTGGCTCGCGCGCCCGGCCGTAGGCCGGCTCGTCGCGCGTTCTGGCGGGCGGTTCTCGGTCAGGTCAAGGGAGGAGAACGGCCCGGCGTTGTTAGCACCTCAACCGGCCCCGACAGACCGCGGTCATTGATTTGCCGGAGTGCCTGCGCGGCGGGGAGCCGGAGTCCGTGATCTGCCGTCCCCGAGCAGACATGCTGGAGGTAAGGCCCTGTCGGCTCGGACACGTTTCGGTCGCTGATGCTGTACTGGCAGGGCAATCCCGATCTGCCCGAGTGACCGTCTGCGAGCCGGCTCTGGCGGCTCATCTGACTTCGCCCGACACCGAATGCCACGCTGCCGGGATCACGGCCTGAGATGCTCGATCACGATCTCCCGCATTGCGGAGTCTTTGGAGCATCCGATGCCCGTCATCGGAAACGAGTCGGTGATCTTGCAGAAGCGCGGTAACGGAAGAGCGTCCGGCAAGTGCGACGGGACCGAGCCGGGACCAGGTCACCGACCCGATCGGCGACTGCGAGCTGGTCGAGCTCGCGCGGCGCACCGACCCGCCGTTGAGCACCTCGGCGCGCGTCGACGTGGGGGTGCGTGCCGAGATCCTCGCCGCGCTGCGCGTCGCCGAGACGCGCGAGGCGCGCACGCAGACGCAAGCGTTCGTGCGGGTCGGCGCCGGGCTTGCGCCAGCAGGCCGACTCGCGGCGCCCCAGGCTTCCGTCGCCGGGTGGGCCGTCGGGTTCGGCAGGGCGCGCACGGTCGGACGAACGTGCTCGCGCTCGACGCCGGGCCCGCAGAGTTGCTCGCAGACGATCGGCCCGACATAGCGATCGCACGCAAACCCACTCATGTCCTGTGGGCAGCTCGACAGCGCGTCGCGGTGGCGCAGCGGGCTGGTGAAGCCGCGCCACGCCGCGAACACCGGCGCGCACTCGAGGGCCGTGTGATGGTGG
>JADGPN010000158.1 GCA_017882465.1 Solirubrobacteraceae bacterium | reverse complement strand
CACCGCCGTCATGCACGTGTGCCGCAGCACCGTGATCGCGCTCTGGCTCGGACCCGAACAAGTCGAAACTACGCAGATGTAGCTCCACGCCGACCTCGCGCTCAAAGAAACGGGCACTGGCCCGCACCAAGCCATTGGACAGCAAACCTGGCCGCTAAGCACGGCCCGCGCAGACCCCGAATCAGGACACGAAGCGGCGTTCAGCCGCCGACGACGGCGTTCACCGAGGCCCTCCCAGCACATGCTCCGGCAGGGGCTATCGGCGAGAGTCCGGCGACCTTGGGTGTGCTCGTGTAACCGGCGGGGGGGGCTACGGCCCGGCGCGCATCGCGCCCGGACGGCGTGCGGCACGGGTCGTCAGGCAGCGCCTTGCAGGTCGGGCACGCCCGCTCCCGCCAGCCCCGCGCGATATGCAACCCCTGCACCTGACTCCGACGCTTCCCAGACCCATACCAACCTTCTCGGCAGCGCGCGCCAGGTGCCACGCCACAACCCGGGCACCACTGATCCAACCATGCGCAGCGATCACCCACCCGCACCCACCGCCCCGCCGGACCGCTCCCCCATACGCGCGGACCAGCCCTCGCGATCCTGGTGCACTCCTTATGCACCCTAAGTCTCGCCCGCAGCGGCCCTTCCCGACCCCGTCCTCTGACGAAAACCCGTCGCATTGCAGGGCTTTCGTCTCAGTGGGCGATCCAGGACTCGAACCTGGGACCTCTTCCTTATCAGAGAAGCGCTCTAACCGACTGAGCTAATCGCCCTCAGAGTCGGGCGATTGTAGCGGCGCGGGTTGGTCAGGCGGCAGCCGGCGCGCCCATGCGGCGGGCGAGCTCGAGTGCGTCCTCGAGCGACTCGAAGCTGAGCTGCACGCGGTAGCCGCCGCCGGACGCGGCTCTGACCTCGAGCTCGGCCCCCAGGGCAGCGCCGAGCGAGTCGGCGATCTGGTCGATGGCGGCCTGCTGGTCAGGGTGCAGGGTCACCGATCGGCGCTGCGCTGGAGGCTTGCCCTGGCGCGCCGCGGCACTTCGGGCGTGGGCCTCCAGCTCTCGCACCGACCAGTGTGACTCGACCGCCTCGCGGGCCAGTCGCCGGCGCACCGTGTGGTCCTCGGCGAGCAGCAGCGCCCGCCCATGACCTTCGGTCAGGTCTCTGCGCTCGATCAGCTCGAGCGCCTCGTCCGGTAGATCGAGCAGCCGGATCAGGTTCGAGACCGCGACGCGACTGCGGCCGACGCGGAGGCCCACGTCCTCACGCGTCAGATCCAGTTCCTCCACCAGAGCGGCGCACGCGCGAGCCTCGTCGACCGGGTTCAGGTCCTCGCGGGCCATGTTCTCGATCAGCGCCACCTCGAGCGAGGCCGCATCCTCGTGATGGCGGATGATCGCGGGGATCGCGTCCAGCTCGGCCAGGCCGGCGGCGCGCCAGCGGCGCTCGCCCGCGATCAGCTCGTAGTGGCCGCCGGGCAGCGGACGGACGAGCACCGGCTGAAGAACGCCCCGCAGCTTGATCGACTCGGCCAGGGCGAGCAGCGAGTCCTCGTCGAAACTGCGACGAGGCTGGTGGGGATTGGGCCCGATCAGGTCGGTCGGCAGCGCGCGGAGCTCCTCGGGCTCGTCCCGCGGCGCGACCGACAGGATCGCCGCGAGACCGCGGCCCATGCCCTTCTGCCTATCAGCCACGGGCGGCCACCTCCTTTGCCAGCTCGAAGTAGGCGTCGGCGCCGGCGCAGTGCGGGTCGTAATGGATCACCGGCTTGCCGAAGCTCGGCGCCTCGCCCACACGCACGTTGCGCGGGATCACCGTATCGAACACCAGTTCGGGGAAATGCTCTCGGATCTCGCGCTCCACGTCCTGCGCCAGGCGCGTGCGGCTGTCGTACATCGTCAGCAGCATGCCCGCCACGGTGAGCCGCGGATTCAGCTCGCGCTGGATCAGGGACAGGGTGTCCAGGAGCCCCGCCAGACCCTCGAGCGCGAAGTACTCCGCCTGGACCGGCACGATCACGCGGTCGGCGGCGACGAGGGCGTTGACCGTGAGCGGGCCGAGGGACGGGGGACAGTCCAGCAGCGTGAACGCATACCGGTCCCGGACCTGCTCCAGCGCCGATCTCAGCCTGCCCTCCGAGCCCTGGATTCTCGGCAACTCGACCGTCGCGCCCGCCAGATCGGGGCCCGCCGGCGCGATCGACAGGTGCTCGATCGTCGTGTCGGTGATCACGTCGTCCATCGAGACCGTGCCCATCAGCACGTCATAGACGGTGAGCGGCGCGTCCTTCCCGATCCCGATCCCCAGCGTGGCGTTGGACTGGGGATCGATGTCGACCAGCAGCGATTCGTAGCCGGCCTCCGCCACGCAGGCGGCCAGATTCACCGCGGTCGTGGTCTTGCCGACGCCGCCCTTCTGGTTCGCGATCGCGTACACGGTCCCCATGCGTCACTCCAAGCTTGTGTCGTGAGTCAGAAATCCGCCGGCATTCGAGTGACCCCCGGACCTCCGACTCACGACACTAGCGACGAGTGCGGTCGGACGCGCGCCGCCCGAGGGGGCGCTTCAGAGCGACGCCGGGCCGGCGCGGGAAGCGGCCCGGCGTCTCCTCGATCTTCGTCATCAGGTGCAGGTACCTGTGCTCGGCGCCCGCGTAGGGACGAACCCGGGCCGGCGGCTCGACACGAAGGCCGAGTTCCGCGGCCGCACGCTCACCGCAGCGCTCGGCCGCGGCGTCACGGCGCCCACGCCAGGCCACGAGCGTTCCCCCCACCCGGAGCAGCGGCGCCGCATACTCGGCCACCACCGCGGGAGAAGCCAGCGCCCGCGCTGTGACGATGTCGCATCGGCCGAGCCCCTCGACCCAATCCTCGGCCCGCACGTTGACAACTGACGCGTTTCGGGCCGCGCCGGCGTCCACCGCGCGCTTGAGGAACATGCATTTGCGGCCGTTGCTCTCGATCAGCGAGACCTCGGCCTCGGGGAGCGCGATCGCCAGCGGGAGGCCTGGGAACCCGGCGCCGGCGCCCAGGTCGGCGATCCGGCGGGCGCCCCGGATCACGTCGAGCTCGAGCCCCGTGAGCGAATCTGCCAGGTGCACGTCCACGGCGGCCGCGGGCTCGCGAACCGTGGTCGGAGCGTGGGGGTCGCGGGCGATCAACTCGACCAGGCACAGCAATCGGGAGACGCTGTCCGGTGCGAGGCGATAGCGAGCGGTCAGGTTGCTCAGCTGCTCGGCGTGCTGCGAGTGATCGTCCGCCCTGCCTGGCATCACTCCCGAGACCTCGATCGCTCGCGCGCGATGAACTCGGCGTATTTCTCCCTCATCGACGCCAGGCGAGCGGCAGCGTAACCGTCGACCTGATCGTCAATCTCTGCCTCGAGTAGAGGCAGAAGGTCGTGCACGAGGGTGCCCCCGCGCGCCATCCATTGGTAATAGGAACGCCCGCCGTGGTGATATGGGCCATAGAGCCTGGTGGCGGGGAAGCGCTCCACCAACCAGCGGAACAGCGCTTCGTGACGGACGTGCATGCGCAAGGTGACCTGCGGCTGCTTGCCGTCCCCCCCAAACGATCCTTCGCCGATCAGAAGGCCGACCACCAGGCCGCGCTCGAACTGAGACAGCTCCGTGCTCACGAGAGATTTCTACCGCGTCCACTGTTTCACCGTCAAGAAAAACGTGAAACGCGGTGGCGCCCGGATCTGGAGGGCTCCGGTCGAGGCGGGTTCTCGGCGCGGGCGGCGGGCGCTCTGGCGGGCGCGGGCGCTTACCTACGGCACGAGGGGCGCAACGACCAGCCGACGGGCCGGCTCCTGGCCCTCGCTGTAGGTCTCGACGTCGTGACGATCCCTGAGGTACTCGTGCACCACCTTCCGTTCGAGGGCGCTCATCGACTCGAGCTCGACCGGGCGCCCTTCCCGGACCGCCGTGTCCGCGGCGCGGTCCGCCTCGCCCCGGAGGGCCTCCGCGCGCCGCTCGCGATAGCCGGCGGCATCGACCACGACGCCCTTGCGGGCCGGTGAGCCCTGGAACGCGATCCGGTAGGCGAGATGCTGGATCGCATCGATCGTCTGGCCGTGGTGGCCGATCAGCACCCCGAGATCGTCGCCGTCGAACTCAGCGGACACTCCATCGCCGTCCTCGTGCACCACGATCTCGGCTTCCACGTCCGCCGCGTCGGCGATCCGCGCCATCATCTCGCGGACGCGCTCAGCGGCCTCACTGAGCTCGTTCTCCACGCTCACCGCCGGCGTCCCGATCGCTTCTTCTTCTTGCGCGGCGGTGGCGGCGGAGCCGTCGTCCGCGGCCCACTGCGGGCGCCGACCTTCTCCGGTTCCTCAGCCTTGCCGCGCACCTGGCGCAACAGCGCACCGATGCCGCCGGCCGACCCGTTGGGCTCCGGCGTCGGCCCCGATCCGCCGCCGCCAGATCCGCCGCCCCCCCCCGGGCCATCCGCGGCCGGGGGCGCGCCGGGCAACGGAGCCGGCGGCCCCAATCGGCGCTTGACGACGTACTGCTGGCCGATCGTCCAGGTGTTCGTGGTGATCCAGTAGACGATCACGCCGGCCGGAAAGTTGATGATGAAGACCACGAACAGAAGCGGCATGAACAACATGATCTGGCGCTGCGTCTTGTCCATCGTCGGGCTCGACATCATCAGGCTGGACGCGAGCTGAGTGCCGACGTAGAGAACGATCAGCGTGACCAGGACGGCCCCGCTGGCCTTGTTCGTCAGATCGGGGATGAACAGGAAGGATGCCCCGCCGTGCGGACCGCACGGAGTGGTCGACCCCGCCGCAGCATGCGTGGTCAGGTGGTACTGCGCCTGCACCCCCGGGCAGATGTCCTTGCGCAGGCTCTGGCGCAACATGTAGAACAGCGAAATGAAGACTGGGAGCTGGAGCACCAGCGGGAGACAGGAGCCCAGCGGGTTGACCTTGTTCTCCTTGTAGAACTTCATCAGCTCCTGCTGCTGGCGCTGCTTGTCGTCCTTGTACTTGGCCTGCAGCGCCTTCAACTGTGGTTGCAGCCGCTGGAGCGCCTGCATCGACTTGAACTGCTTCACGGTCAGCGGCACCAGCGCAGCCCTGACGACGATCGTCAGCAGCACGATCGACCACCCCCAGGAGACACCGACGGTGTTGTGGAAGAACTTCAGCACCGTCTCGAAGACGTCGATCAGGGGCTGGAAGATGTTCGCGGGGGGGAGGGGCATGGCTGTCAGGCGGTGGGCGCCGGCGATCGCGGGCTGAACAGATGCTGGTGCTCGACGGGATCAAATCCCCCGTGGCTCCAGGGGTTGCATCGAAGCAACCGCCAGCCCGCCAAGATCAGGCCGCGGAGTATGCCGAACTCTGCGATCGCCTGCGCGGCATATTCCGAGCATGATGGGTAGTACTTGCAGCGCGACCCGACCAGCGGCGAGAACAGGCGCTGGTAGGCCCTGATCGGCAGTACGAACAGGGACCGCACGATGGTCATTCCGAGCCGCTGACATCGGACGCGCCCGTCGCCGTGGCGGAACCCGCGACCCGATCGATCAATTCGGCCAATGAGCGGCGGATTCCAGCCAAACCATCACGTTCAGCGAGAGGCCTAGCTTCGTGCCGGGCGACGACCACGGCATCCGTTCCCTCGGGAAGCCGGTCGCATTCGAGGGCGAACGCCTCCCGCAGCAGCCGCTTGACGCGGCTGCGCTCGACGGCCCCACCAACCTTGCGTGAGACCGAGAGTCCCAGCCGGGCGGCCCCGGCCTGCTCGCCGCGCGGAAACACGTACAGCACGAGCTCCTTGTTCGCGTGCGACCGCCCGTGGCGGAACACACGGTCGAAGTCGGCGCTCCTCGACAGCCTTGCTCGCCCCGGCCGAGGCCGAGAGCCAGGCTGCGGGCGCATCAGACCGTGAGCCGCTTGCGGCCTTTGTCGCGACGCCGCTTGAGCGTCAGCCGACCCGCGCGGGTCTGCATGCGGGCCCGGAAACCATGTGTGCGAGCGCGCTTGCGCTTCTTCGGCTGGTAGGTGCGCTTCATAGGTCACGATCCCGCGAGAGGGGGAGAACCCAGTATACGCAGGGTCCGGCTTGCATCCCCGCCCAAGACCGCGGCGGCACCGGCGCGCCGATCACGAGCGGGTGGCAGATACCGTCGGAGCGCCCCAGATGTGTTTTTCCCGCGCTTTGCGTCAACGCCTCCGGTAGAGCCGATCGGCCCCAACGGCCGTTGATATATTCGCTCGCTCCGAGTGCCGTGGGACTCGGGCCCTCACCGAGATTTCACCAATCGCTCCCCGGAGGAGGCGCTTGGCGCTGCCTGAGAACGTCGACTTCACTCGCGCCTGGAGCGAGATCAGCGCGCAGCTGAGACGGATCGTCGGCGACTCGACGTTCGAGATCTGGCTGTCATCACTGGAAGCCCTGGACTGGGACGGGCGCACGCTGGTTCTGCGCGGTCAGATCGACACGCAGACCTGGGTCGCCGAGCGCTTCGGCCGCTTGATCGAGACCTGCGCAGCGTCCGTGCTCGGCACCGACCTTCAGATCAGGTTCGATGGCGGTCCCGGACCGATGACGCCGCGCGGGGCCTCCGCCGCACGTTCCGGCGGGCGCCGCCGGGCAGCCGAGCCGGCGCCCACCCCCGACGCCGGCGACGGCTTCAACCCCCGCTACAGCTTCGACCAGTTCATCATCGGCCCCGGCAACCGGCTCGCCCACGCCGCCTCACTCGCTGTGTCCGAGCTCCCCGGCCACGCGTACAACCCGCTCTTCCTCCACGCCCCGCCCGGACTGGGCAAGACCCACCTGCTACACGCGATCGGCAATTACGTGCTCGCCTTTGGTGGCGGCACGACGGTCCGCTACGCGACCGTCGAATCGTTCACGAACCACTTCATCAACGCCCTCAGCACGCGATCGGTCGACAGCTTCAAGCGCGCCTACCGCGACGCCGACGTGCTCCTGATCGACGACGTTCAGTTCCTGGCCAGCAAGGCCAAGACCGAGGAGGAGTTCTTCCACACTTTCAACGCTCTCTACGAGACCGGGCGCCAGCTGGTGCTCACCTGCGATCGCCTCCCGCGCGAGCTGGTGTCCGTGGAGGAGCGGCTGCGAGAGCGGTTCGACTCCGGCCTAGTGGCCGACATCCAGCCACCGGACTACGCCACCCGTCTCACGATCCTGCGCAAGCGGGCCATGCTCGATCACATCTCACTCGCCGAGCCGGAGGTGCTCGAGATGATCGCCGGACGGGTCAGCTCCAACGTGCGCGCGCTGGAGGGGGCGCTGATCCGAGTGGTCGCCTACCACTCGCTAACGCGCCGGCCGATCGACCTCGAGCTGACCACGACCGTCCTCGACAGCATGTACCCGGACACGAGCCGCGGCTCGGTCGCGATCGGCGACGTGCAGCGCTCGGTTGCGTCGTACTTCGGGGTCACCGTGGACGAGCTCAGTTCACCCAGTCGGGCAGCGCGCGTCTCGTGGCCCAGGCAGCTGGCGATGCACCTGGCCCGCGAGATGACCCACGCCTCACTGCCGACCATCGGGCAGGCCTTCGGAGGTCGTGACCATGCCACCGTGCACTACGCCTGCCGCAAGGTCTCCCATCGTCTGATCGCCGACCCGGAAGCTTCAACAGCGCTGCGGGAATTGACCCAGGAGATCCTCGGAAACGAAGGCGACCGCACCTCTTGACAGACTTGCCTGTCGGCCTCAAGCGACAACAATCCCGCTCCGAGCGCCCGAATCCGCACTTCTCCACAGCTTCTATTCGCCCTATGACTTCTACCTTCCTTCTGAGGTATTCATCGTGAAGATCTCCGTCGACCGCGACGTCCTGCTCGCTCAGCTCCAGACGGTCAGCAGAGTCGCTTCCACACGGAGCGCGATCCAGGCGCTGTCAGGAGTGCAGATCGCCGCCACCGCCCCGACGTGCGAACTACGAGCCACCGACATGGACGTCAGCCTCCGGGTTCCGCTCGAGGCCGAGGTGGCGCGCGAGGGCGTGCTCGTCCTTCCCGCCCGGCTGCTGCTCGACGTGGTGCGTTCGCTCCCCGCTCCCGCCGTGTCGCTCGAGCTGCGGGCGGCCGAGCAAGATGTGGAGCTCGTGTCGGGCAACGCCACGTTCCACATCCGCACGCTGCGCACCGAGGACTTCCCACCCTTTCCTGAGGCCGATCCGGACACCGCCGTCACCCTGCCGGCGGAGGTGTTCGTCTCCACGGCGCTGAAGGTCGCCGGCTCCGCATCGCGTGACGAGACCCGCCCGGTGCTGACCGGGATTCTGGTCTCGGCCGCCGACCACGAGCTGCGAATGGTGGCCACCGACTCATACCGGCTGAGCGTCAAGGAGACGAAGCTCGAAGCCGCGCTGCCGACCGCGTTCGAGGTCAACGTGCCGGCACGGGCCCTGCAGGAGCTGGCGCGGGTTGCCACTCATGCCAAGGACGAGGAAGTGAGGGTGAGCGTGCGCCAGAACCAGGTGCTGTTCGAGGTCGGGCGGGTGATCCTGTCCTCACGGCTGATCGACGGCCAGTTCCCCAACTACCGTCAGCTGTTGCCCGAGGAATTCGAGCACGAGCTCCGCGTGCCGGGCGCCGAGCTGAGCGACGTGGTCCGGCGCATCAGCCTGCTGGCCCAGAAGAACGCCCCGCTCCGGCTGGCCTTCCAGCCCGGCGAGCTGACGGTCTCGGCCCAGACTCCGGACGTGGGCGAGGCGCTCGAATCGCTGCCGGTGGCGTTCCAGGGGGAGCCGCTGGAGATCGGCTTCAACCCCGAGTTCCTGCGCGCCGGTCTGGAGGCGATCGAGGATGGCGACGTGCTACTGAAGCTGATCAGCCCGCTGCGCCCTGGCCTGATCGAGGCGGCCGACGAGAGTGGCTTCCTGTACCTGATCATGCCGATCCGGCTGAACGTGTGACGGCCGCCGCGCCGGCCTGGATCCGAACGTGCGGGTGCTCGCCCTAACCGTTCGCGACTTCCGCGGGTATGAGGAGGCCGCGGTGCGCATCGGCCCGGGAGTCACCGTCGTGACCGGCCCCAATGGCGCGGGCAAGACGAATCTGCTCGAGGCGCTGTACTTCGGCTGCACCGGAAGGTCGTGCCGCACGACCAACGAGCGCGAGGTGGTCAGGTTCGGTGCGACCGCCGCTCGCGTCGTGGTCCGGGCTCACGGGCAGGACGGAGGTCATGAGCTGGCGGTCGGATTCGAACCCGGGCAGCCGAAGCGGATGCGG